>NZ_JBFRFP010000005.1:0-234302 GCF_052114885.1 Paenarthrobacter sp. 2TAF44
TCTCCTCGGCGACCTGTTTCACCGGCCGGTTCGTGGACAAAACAAGCCGCACAGCATCCTCACGGAAAGCCGCATCGTATTTTCTTCTGGGCGTGGTCATCTGAACTGAAGCTCCCATCAAGCTGTCTCACAAAACCATACGACCGCAGTATGACCCGCACGGTGAAATGCACAATGGCGGGTGGATTACTGCAACTCGTTTGCCCTGGATATCGGTGTACCGCGAGATACAGCGGCGCACCACTCAAAGAGTTCGCCGCTGCTCCGTCCTTGGAGCAGTGGCCTTATGCGTCACCCCGCGCCCGCTTCAGATCCTTCCGCAACCCGCGGTTGTCTTCCTTGAGTCCGCGGTTGTCTTCCTTCAGCCCACGATTGTCCTCGGTCAGCTCCCGGTTGTCCTCGGTCAGCTCCCGGTTGTCCTCCGTGAGCCCCCGGTTCGCGGCTTCCAACTCGAGCACCAGTTTCACGCCGGCGAGGTTCAGCCCGTCGTCCAGGAGCGCGCCAATCCTGCGCAGCGTCGCGAGGTCCGTTTCGCTGTAGCGGCGGGTGCCGCCGTCGGTCCTTTTCGGGGTGAGCAGCCCTTTGCGTTCGTACAGGCGGAGGTTTTGCTGGCCTGTACCCACCAGTTCGGCCGCGACGGAGATGGCGTAGAGGCCAAGACCGTCCCGGTCGGCTGTGTCACGGGTGCCAGCGCCGTCCGCCTCTGGGGGCGCACCGCCGTCGTGATCCAGCCGCTCGGTGTCGCGATCACCAGCCATGCAAACCTCTCAAAAAATCTCTGAAAAATCCTCTTGCATCACTCTCTCACCGGTGCTATAAAAAATCTATACCAGCCAACACAGAACTGGAAGGCTGGCACGACAACAAAACCGCATCAAGATCTGAAGGAGTGAGAACCAAATGCTGATGCGCACAGACCCGTTCCGCGAATTCGACAGGCTCGCCCAACAGGTTTTTGGCACAACAGCACGCCCTGCAGGCATGCCGATGGATGCTTGGCAGGAGGGCGAGGAATTCATCGTTGCACTTGATCTCCCCGGTGTAAGCCCTGACTCGGTGGAGCTGGATGTCGAGCGTAACGTCTTGACGGTCAAGGCAGAACGGAAGTCGCCTGCAGGTGAGGATACCGAGATGATTGCTGCTGAGCGCCCCCAGGGCGTCTTTAGCCGGCAGTTGATCTTGGGTGACACCCTGGATACCGATGGCGTCCAGGCAAGCTACGACGCAGGTGTGCTGACACTCCGCATCCCCGTCGCCGAAAAGGCAAAGCCACGGCGCATCGAGATCTCGTCCAACAGCCAACGGCAGGAGATCAACGCCTAACCACAGCTGCTCCGCTGGAGCTCCACCCGGGGGTGGCCAACCCAGCGGAGCGTCAGACCGGGAGCTTCGGATCGGCCGCAGCATCGGAAAAGAGGGCGCAGGCTTCGTGCCACGCCACAGCGCTTGTTGCGCAGAGGAAAACGCGGCCCCTGACGTTGTCTCCCGATTGATGGCTCCCGGCCCGTGCCGGGGGCCATCGCCAAATCCGTTGCACTTATCCGGAACCAGCAGTGAGCAACAACCAACCCGACCACTACGCGATCCTGAACGTGGCTCCCAGCGCGACAGCCCGTGAAATCACCCACGCCTACCGCTCGCTGCTCCGTACCCACCACCCGGATACCCGCAAAAAGTCCGACGACGGCGACACCACCAAAGCGGCCGACCTCCAGAAACTGCACGCCATCATGCAGGCGTATGTTGTGCTCTCGGATCCGGCGAAGCGCAGTGCGTACAACCGAAGCCGGCGTATGGGTACGTCGTCGAGAGCTTCGTCAGGGTCGACTGGTTCCACAGGTAAGCCGGTAAAGGTCCGCATCCATAAAACGCAGTCCCCAGCTGCTGACAGTCAAAAGGAGCAGCAGCCTCTCGTCTTCGGCCCGGTCCACTGGGAACCGCTGCCCAGGACAACCCCCGGATTCACCTCGCCCAAAGTCCGAAGGAGATACCTATGAGTGCCTGGCGCTCGTACGACAGCCATCTGATGCCCGCGTTCTACGAGCGATTCGAGAGTCGCTGGGGAAAGGGCACGGCGCCGTTCCTGGATCCGGAAGTTCACGAGCAGCCCATGCCGCGCGCTCAATGGATCAATGTCGACACTGGTGCGGCTGTGGCAGTGGTCCCTATTTGGACGGACGATCCCGAACACCGGTCCTTTGGCGTCTTCTACCTTCCCCCGGCCGGGGATATTTGGATCCTCCGTCCAGGGCCCACGATGTTTGTCGAACCTGGCAAGGGCGGGAGCAAAGAGCAGGTCTCCCTGCGGAACGACGCCTTCAAGAAGGCAGTCCATCACGCGAAGGAATTCATCTACGGGCCGCAGCCTTAGGGGTCCTTACCCGCTGCGGGCCAGCCCGAGGTCAGAATTCCCGCAGCACATCCGGGAGTTCGTCCACGTAGACGGTCTGCGGCGGTTCGAAATAGATCACCAGCACCCTTTCACCCACAGGAAAGATGCTCGTCTTGTCGAACGGGTAGGCAAAAAACGCGCTGGTACCGCCATGGAAGGGGAGCATGACCTCGCCAATGGTGCCTGGCGCGATGGTCCCGGTGACCCTTCCGATCTTTCCCGTGAGGCTCCGATTGACCTCTCTATGCATCTGAGGCCGCATCTGACGACTTAGCCGGCGGCGACTTCACGGCAGTGGGCCGGGTTGGCTGTGCAGGCGGTCGGCTAACTCCGTTCCCCTTCAATGCGGAAGCCAGGGAGGGCAGGAAGCTGCCAACCTGGGACAGGATCCCACCCACCATGCTGTTTAGTCCGTCGCCGCCATTGAGGACTGTCAGCTGCCCGATGCGCGAGAAAGGTTCTGCGGCGGCCGAAACGATGGCGGGCATGTTTTCCGCGATCTGCTGGTTGATGACAGCTTCCTGGTTTGTCTCCAGTGCTTCACCACGGGCTTTGATACCTTCGGCCTCAGCCAACGCCTTGGCCTTCACTGCAGATGCTGCCGCATTACCGCGGGCAGTCGTTGCAGCTGCCTCGGCCTCACCGGTCACACGCGTTGCGCCGGCCATTGCCGCCGCAGCTCCCGCATTGGCTTGGGCCTCGAGTTCAACGCGCCGGGCGTTTGCCTGAGCGTCGAGTTCGATCCGCTTCGCGAGGGCCTCAGCAGCACTGATATCAGCGGCCTTCTTCGCTTCAGCTTCGGTCCTCTGTGCGTAGGCCTTGGCGTCGGCAGGCTTGCGGATGGTGGTTTGCAGCTTTTGCTCTTCGCGGTCGGCCTCAAGCTTGGCTACCTCGGTCTCCTGGACCACCACTTGCTGCCGGGCAGTGGCATCGGCCAGCGGCCCAGCCTGGGCAGCGTTGGCGCGGGCCTGCTCAGCATTCGCCTGCGCTGCAGATTGCTTAATGGCGGACAGGCTTTGGGCATCAGCAATCAGCGCCGCAGCTTCCGCTTCCTTCTCAGCCGCCTCACGGTTGCGGGTTGCCTCGGCGATGCGGGCCTCCATCTTGACCTGGGCAATGTGCGGTTTGGCCAGGTTCTGGATGTAGCCCGTCGGGTCCTGCAGGTCCTTGATCTGCAGGGAATCCACCACGAGGCCAAGCTTCTCCATCTCCACGCCACTGGCGCTGCGGACCAGGGAGGCGAGCTTGTCGCGCTCGCGGATGATCTCCTCAACAGTCATGCTGCCGATGATCGAACGGAGATGCCCTTCAAAGACGTTGTAGACCTGGCTCTCCATCTTCGGCTGCTGTCCCAGGAACCTTCGCGCAGCGTTCGCGATGAACGGGGGAGCGTCGCCGATCTTGTAAATCACCACGCCGTCCACAATCACCTGAATGCCCTGGGACGTCACACATGAAACTTTGAGTTCTGTTTCATTCAGCGTCAGCGCAAGGGTCCGGACTGTTTGCAGCCCGGGAACTACTAGAGCGCCCTTGCCCGTGACGATCTTGAAATCCATGCCGTCGGTATTTTCGAGCGTGCCGCGGGTCAGCCCCGAGATGATCAGGGCCTCGTTCGGTTCCGCCACTTTCCACATCGCCTTTGTTGCCAGCCATACGAAGCCGATGACAACGATCACGCCAAGAATGCCGGCGATCAAGGGGAAAAATGCCGAGAGGTCGTTCATTGACCTTGTCCCTTCAGACGATGTGAACCGGCTTCATCCGTTGACCCCCATAGGCCATGTGCCTGTTCGTGTACACAGTCTCGTTGGGCTGCAGCAGGGAAGTCCAGCACATTTGTGCGTCATTTGTGCCACGACGCCGAGCCAAGCCGCGGGAGCCGTCCCACCCCACCCAGCCACCCGCCGTCGAGCATTAACAAAAGAAGGCTGGTGCAACCTTTGGAGAGAATCCGTAGGTGGCTGCACCAGCTGCTAGTACGACTTTCTGTTATTAGTTGTGACACCTGTTCATTGGCCGCTCCTAGTTCCCGGCTTCTATTGTTTCCGGGCCTTTTTATCGTCTGTGAAGTACTGGGCGAACATCCAACCGGCGGCGATCATCAGGATGCCCAGCACCATGTGGGACCAGTTGTCCACGGAGTTCAGGGACAGGAAGTTGGCTGCCGAGTCCACGCCGACGCTCAGTCCGTAGATGCTCAGCACGATGTACAGGGCGCCGAAGCCCATCAGGAAGTTTCGTGCACCGTGTGCTGTGCGGGACATTGCCCAACCCGTAGCGCCTATGGCCAGTTGCACAAGGTTGAGCAGCATGGATACCTGGAACACGCCAAAGAGCATCGCGTGAGAGTTCGGGCCGAAGAATTGCAGCTCCGAATACTGCATGGTGATGCCCGGAATGAATCCCAGGACGCCAACCAGCGCGAGCACGGCACCCACACCTATGCCAACAACCTGGATGTCTTGCCGTCCAAAGTGGACACCGCGTGCATGTGAAGCAGACGTACTCATGTGCTCCTCCAGTCACCCCTTTGCGAACATCTCCCATTTTACGACCGGTTCACGCAAAAAGCGCTGGAATTGGCGGTATTACAGGGCGCCTGCCGAAGGAGCGCCGCCTACCGTGGCACGATAGGACACGATGAAACTGCGCGCTGATCAGACCGGAAACCGTGGCCTCCCGATGCCCCTTTGGCTACAGGGTGGTTTGGAAGCGGCACAGGCAGCCTTCATTTCGGCCATCGTTGTTGTGCTTCCGCTGGTGGGTGTGTGGGCCACCGACGGGTTCCA
The DNA here is from genome assembly GCF_052114885.1 of Paenarthrobacter sp. 2TAF44. Classification (NCBI taxonomy): domain Bacteria; kingdom Bacillati; phylum Actinomycetota; class Actinomycetes; order Micrococcales; family Micrococcaceae; genus Paenarthrobacter; species Paenarthrobacter sp. 2TAF44. The sequence continues at coordinate 5,185 of NZ_JBFRFP010000005.1, forward strand.
GAACCGGAACGTGGACTTCCTGGCGCGTCTGGCTGGGCAGGCGTGGCTGCTGATCCACGGTGTTCCGCTGACCTTGGCACAGGTCAACATAGGCACAGCCGGCCAGCCCGGAACGGGTCTTCTTTCGTTGATTCCCCTGGGCCTGACGCTCATTCCGTTCCTCCTTGCATGGCGGGCGGGGCGACGACTTGCACGCGCTTCCTATACGGACCAGCTGTGGCAGGCCTTCATGGGCGCCTGCGTTGTATACGCCGCGTTCGGGACGGCCACAGGATTCGTATGTCGCACACCCGAAGTGGTCATTAACCTGTGGTTCGCCATGACCATCCCGTTGATCTCGTTCGCACTGGGCCTGGTGGTCGGCGCCCGACGCGAGGCCGGCTCCTGGAGCAGGCTCATCGGCGTGGACGCCGTCGCCTGGATCGCCAAGACAAGCCAGCACTCGCGGTGGGCAGGCTCCTACGTCGGCTCAGCGCTGAAAGCCGGATTCGTTGCGACCATGGCCGCTGTTTGTCTCGCTGCAGTGCTGTTGGCCGTGGACATCGTCTGGCACTGGACGGACATCATCGCGGTTTACGAAGGTCTCCAGGCCGGCGCTTTAGGCGGGGCCGTCCTCACGATCGCGCAGCTCGGATTCCTTCCCAACCTCGTGGTCTTTGCTTTGGCATGGTCTTCCGGGGCTGGCTTCTCGCTTGGCGTCGGCTCGCACGCCGGGCCGCTGGGCACCGCCGTCGGGCCCCTGCCTGCCGTCCCCATTTTTGGTGGGCTTCCCTCCGGACAACTCGACGCCGGGCCCATGGCTCTCGCCCTCCCCGTGGTTGCGGGGATCATGGCCGGCTGGTGGTTCCTCCGCGAAGGCGAAAACCACTTCGATGAGTGGCTCTCCATCAAAATCAAGGCCCGCTGGTTCACAGCCGCGGCGTCCACCTTGTTCCTGGGCGCGTTCATCGGCGCTGTCGCCGGGGTCTTGAGCGGTGCACTCGCATGGGTTGCACGGGGTTCTGCCGGTATCGGCCGGCTCACGGAAATCGGACCCCACCCGCTGTGGACGGCAGTCTGGCTGGCCGCCGAGGTGGGCATCGGCGTCGTGATCGGTTACGCAGTGGGGCCCTGGCTGGAACGCCGCCAAAAGCTGCGCGAGGCGAACCTTGACGAAGTAGCGTTCGACGACGAACACGCCTGAGCGGGTTGGTTAGCGGACCGGACCCGGCATCGAGTCCTCAAGCTGCGTGAGGCACTGCGTTTTGGCCGATTCCGTCAGGGCTGAGCGAGCGCAATCCTGATACGTGGTGACTTGTTTGAAGAAGAGCACAGACGTCAGAATCAGCAGGCACATGACCGCCGAAACCACGAGTCCTGAGATGGTGCCGAACAACACCAGCCGGGGATGCTTGTACTTCACCGAACGCACCAGGACGACAATCCCCAGCACCAAACCTGCGATCGTCAGGATGGCACTCAACCACACGTAGTTCACGTTCAGGGAGAACACGAAAAACGATCCCAAAGCCGACAAAAGGAAAGCGCGGAACAGGATCTGTGTCACGCCGAAAGCGGACTTTTCCGCGGCGGTGCGGGGTTGCTGGCTCGGCCTGGGACGGACGTCGGGATTCATGTTTTCCAGCCTACGCGAGCCGCCCATAAGCTAGTGCAATGCGCATTGTTGTCCTCGTGTCCGGTACTGGTTCCAATCTTCAGGCTGTCATCGACGCCGTGAAGTCGGGTGAACTGGATGTCGAGATCGCCGCTGTGGGTGCGGACCGCCCCGATACCTACGGTGTGGAACGCTCCGACGAGGCCGGCATTGAGACCTTCGTGGTGAACTTCAACTCGTTCGAAACCCGCGCCGAATGGGACGCAGCCCTCCGTGACAAGGTCCTTTCTTATAACCCGGACGTGGTGGTGTCCTCCGGTTTCATGCGGATCGTGAGCGCCGAGTTCATCGAGGCCTTCAACGGCAAGTACGTCAACACACACCCGGCGCTGTTGCCATCCTTCCCTGGCGCCCACGGTGTCCGCGACGCCATGGCTTACGGCGTGAAGGTCACCGGCTGCACGGTTCATTGGGCCGACGCCGGTGTGGACACAGGACCCATCATTGCCCAGGAAGCCGTGTCCGTCCTGCCGGACGATTCCGAGGAAACCCTCCACGAGCGCATCAAGGTAGTGGAGCGCCGCCTGCTGGTCCAAACGCTGGCGAACCTCGCCGCTGCTCCCAAGTAGGGGACGGCACCCAACTAGGGGACAGCAAACGTCGCAATGAGCACTCATAGGAACAAGTGCTGTCCCTCAGTTTCCTGACGCACATGATGGGTTGTGGATAACTCCACACGCCCTCGTCAGATTTGCCAGCATGGGTTCATGAAGATCCCGCGGCCGTTGCCTGAGCCTTTGACCTCGAAGCCGTTCACCCGGCAGGAAGCCCTCGACGCCGGCGTAACCGTTGGGCGTTTACGCTACAGAGATTTGGACTCACCAAGCCGCCAAATCCTTGTTCCCCATTCGATCGAAGGACCCGGTCTGACGGATCGCGTCCGGCCTCTGACTCTCGTAACACCATTTTCGGCCGCATCCCACGCGACGGCCTTCCTGTTGTGGGAGTTCCCGGGATTCCTGCCGGGTAGCCACGAGCCAGCAGTGCACATTTCAAGACCGGACACCATGGGTAGACCGCGACGAAGAGGTGTAGTTGGGCATAAGGGCCAGTTCTTTGAGGACGAAATCGTAGTCCTCGACGGCATGTACATCACCAGCCGTGCCCGGACATGGCTCGATTGCGCCCGCAAGATGGACATCAACGAGATCACTGTCGTTGCGGATCATTTGCTGCGTATACCGAGGCCGAAATTCGAAGGACGCAGTTCGCCGTACTGCACCATGGATGAGCTTGAAGAAATGCTGGACCGGCACTGGGGGACACCGGGTATTCGCAAGGCCCGCCTCGCTTTGGAACAAGCCTGCGTGGGTGCCGACTCTGCCCCCGAAACGAGGCTGAGGCTGGCGCTCAAGTGGGCTGGCCTGCCCACAGCTGAAGTCAACGTGCCCACTGAGTTGAGTGCCGGCGTCGTGCGTCAACCGGATTTGGCCTATCGCGAGCAGCGCGTTGCCGTCGAGTACGAGGGCGTGGGCCATTCCGATCCGGAGCAGGTCGTGCGGGATATTGCCCGCGAGGAGGACTTCACTCGGGCAGGGTGGATCCTGGTCAGGATATCCAAGCGTCACATGACCAACGACGCGAGGTCCGCTGTGGCCAAGGTCCGGAGGGCGCTCGAAGCCTGCGGCTGGTCGCCCAAGTAGGGGACAGCACCTGTCGCACTGAGGGCCCAGTGCAACGTGTGCTGTCCCCTAGTTGGGGAGAGCGGGGCACGCTACTGCAACACGCGCTGCTTCGTCTCGGGGGCGAAGAACGCCATCCACAAAACCGAGAGCAGGACCAGCCCGCCGGCCATCGCGAACGACTGCGCCAAGCCGAATTCCGGCCAGAAGAACGAGGCGAACACCAAAGGCCCGAAGCCTGCACCAACCCGCGAGAATGTCGATGCCCAGCCGAAGCCCGAGCCACGGAGTTCCGTGGGATACAGCTCGGACACGTAGGCGTAGAGGACAGGGATCGCCACCTGGACCACGAAGCCGAAGACCAGCAGCCAGAACACGGCGGCTTGCGGCACGTCCACTACAAACGCGACGATCACCAACGTCAGCGCGGAAAGCGGGCCGGTGACGGCGAGGATCCACTTACGGCCCACCCGCTCCACCAGCAGCGCGGCGGCCACCACGCCCAAAAGCCCGACGGCGGCCATCCCGGCTGTGGTGACGAAGGCCTTGTATTCCTCGAAACCGGCACCAATGAGGATCCGGGGCATCCAGGTGAGAGACACGTAGTAGACCAACAGGATGCTGAAGAACAGGGCCCAGGCGGCGGTCGTGATTTTCCAGTTGAACGTCCAGATCCTGCGCAGCTGTTCCCACGCGCTGCCGGGGGAGAGCCTGGGTGCGGCTTGGGGTTCGGGCAGGCTGTACGCCCGGGGTGAAGCGCCGGTGGCCTCCACCAAAGAATCAATCACGGCTGCTGCCTCAGTCCGCCGGCCGGCCCGAATCAGGAACAACGGAGACTCGGGAACACTGCGGCGCACCCAGAAAACGAGGAGCGCAGGCAACACCATAATCAGCATGGTGAGCCGCCAGTCGCCGAAGGCAGCAACGAGTCCAGCCGAGATGAAGCCACAAAGCGCCGCGCCCACGGGCCACCAGCCATCCATCGCCGTGAGGACCCTGCCCCGCTGCTTGCGCGGCGTGAATTCACCCACCAACGCGTAGTCCACCGGGATGCAACCGCCCAGCCCGAACCCTGCCATGAAGCGGAAGATGCAGAACCACACGATGTCAGGGGCGAAGGCGCCCAGCACGGTGAAGATGCTGAAGATCAGGAGGGTGGCCGTGAATGCCTTCTTGCGCCCGATGGTGTCGGCGATGGTTCCCCACGCGAAGGCGCCCACGGCCATGCCGATCAGGTTGGCCGTGCCGATCCACGCAGCGTCAGCCGGCTGCAGTGACCAATGCTTGGACAGCAGCGGAATGAGGATGCCGTTGAGCGTCACGTCCCACGCATCGAACATGAACCCCAGGCCACCGATCACGAAGATCCTGCCTTGGACCTTCCACCGCCACGGCAGTTCCTGCACAACTTGCTCGCCGCTGGGCACGGCTGTGTATGTATTCATCTGCCCTCCTGCATGCAACTTTATGCGCTCGGGCCAACACCGCCGTTCGGATTACTTCTGGTTTTCGATCGCCCTCCGCAGGAAACCGCCGGCTTCTTCCAAAGCACTCTTGGCCTGAGCTGGTTCGATGCCGGTCAGCAGCACCAGGATGGCCGCTTTTACAGAGCCGTTGACCGAGTCCAATGCGGCTACGGCTTGATGCGCGTCCACGCCAGTCGCGTGCTGCACTGTTCGTTGCGAGCGGGCCAGGAGTTTCTCGTTGGTCGCGCGCAGGTCAACCATCAGGTTCCCGTACGTCTTGCCGAGCTTCACCATCACGAGGGTGCTGATCATGTTGAGGACAAGTTTCTGCGCAGTCCCGGAGTTCAGCCTGGTGGAGCCCGCAATGAACTCCGGTCCCACAACCACCTCAATCGCCACGTCCGCCAGATGGCTGACGGCCGAGCCCTTATTACACGCCAGCGACGCCGTGAACGCCCCTTTCTTCCGGGCCTCTTCCAGCGCGCCGATCACGTAAGGCGTTCGGCCGGACGCAGTAATACCCACGACGGCGTCCGCTTCCGTCACGTTAATATCGTGCAGGTCGCGCGCGCCCGCGGTCGCGTTATCCTCGGCATATTCCACCGGCTTCTGGATCGCCTGGACGCCCCCTGCGATAAGTCCGACGACGAGTCCCGGCGGGGTGCCGAACGTCGGCGGGCACTCGCTCGCGTCGAGCACACCCAGACGCCCGGCCGTTCCAGCCCCCACATAAAGAAGGCGACCCCCGCGCTGGAGTCGCTCCGCAACGGCGTCGACCGTTTGCACAATCGCAGGGCACGCCGCCTTAACCGCAGCGTGGACTCCTGCACTGTGGGCAAGCATTGCCGCGACGAGTTCCTCCGTGCCCAGGATGTCCAGCTCGCTCAGGTTCTCAGCCGCGGCTTCGGTCTCCAGCCCGGCGAGTTCCGTGCGCAGGCCCGCGAGCCTGTCCGCGTCAGTGGGGCTAGTCGGGCCAGTTTGTTCCGTCACGGTGGATGTACCTTTCCTGGATGAGCCCGCGGCGCGTCGCAGCGAGGGCAGCACCGTCCAAGCCATCGCCCAACGGGGCCACCACCTCAATCCCAGCCGAAGCAAGGGACTTCCGCAAGAGCTCCGCGAAGAACCCGGAGCTGACCACTCCACCCAGCAAAGCAACACGGCGTGAGCCGGACGAATCGTCACCCGCAGCCAGCTGCACCGTCTTGGTCAGGATGCGGCAGGCCTCGTCCACAATGACATTCGCGACGGCGTCACCCGCCTCCGCTACGTGCAGAACCAGCGGCGCGAATCGGGCCATTGCCCGGTAAGGGTTTTCGACGGATGCGAGCCAGCCCGGGAGCATTTCGGGGGAGTCAACCAGAGCCCCTGCCGCAGCCGAAAGCGACGTGGCCGGGCCGCCGTCGTGCGCTTCCAAAACTGCCTGAAGCCCTCGCTGGCCGATCCATCGGCCGCTGCCACGATCGCCAAGATAGGGTCCCCAACCGTCGGCACGATGAAGGATCCCGGCTTCGTCGAAACGGAAGGCAACTGCACCCGTGCCCACGATCAGCGTGGTGCCCGGCGCGCCCTGGAGGGCTCCGAGTTGGGCTGCGGTAGCGTCCGAAAGCACTGCTGCGGGGACGCCGAAACGTTGGGCCAACATGGTGGCGAGCTCGCGGGACTTCTCCGCAGAAGCCTCAACGCCGGCAACTGCTGCGCCGATCCCCGTCAGCGTGCTGACAGGGAGGCCCTGGGGGAGCATCGAGACCGTCTCAAGCAGGAGGTCGAAAGCGATGGTGGGGCCGTTGTCCATGTGTACTCCGGGAAACCCGTGCTGGTCGGCTGAGCCCAATAGTTCGGTGCCCCTGCGCAGTTCCACTCGGCAACGGCTCTTCCCTAGATCGGCGGCGAGAACGACATCGGTGGCTTCCATGGATCAACCCTATGTTGTGGGGCCGAAACCAGCGCGCCAGCGAAACACGATAAACTCTCCGTATCCCCACGCCCGCGACACCACCCGCGACATCTACGCGAACTAAGACGGAGACTTTTGTGAGCTTGACGCAGCTTGACCGTGTTCCCATCCGCCGTGCACTGATCTCGGTTTACGACAAGACGGGACTGGAGGAGCTCGCGAAGGGCCTGCACGCAGCCGGCGTCGCAATCGTTTCCACCGGCTCCACCGCCAAGAAGATCGCCGCCGCAGGCATCCCGGTCAAGGAAGTCGAAGAAGTCACCGGCTCCCCGGAAATGTTGGACGGCCGCGTCAAGACCCTGCACCCCCGCGTGCACGGCGGCATCCTGGCCGACCGTCGCGTCCCGGCGCACATGGACACCCTCGCCGGTATGGAAATCGAGACGTTCGACCTCGTCGTGGTGAACCTGTACCCGTTCGTCGAGACGGTGAAGTCCGGCGCAGCACAGGACGATGTGGTTGAGCAGATCGACATCGGAGGCCCCGCCATGGTGCGTTCGGCTGCGAAGAACCACGCCGCCGTCGCCATCGTCACGGACCCCAACTTCTACGGCGCAGTAGTTGCCGCCGCACAACAAGGCGGCTTCGACCTCAACACCCGTCGCCGCCTGGCCGCCAAGGCCTTCGCACACACGGCCAGCTACGACAATGCCGTGGCAACCTGGACCGCCAGCCAGTTCCTGGATGAAGACGGCGACGGCATCATCGACTGGCCTGCGTACGCCGGCCTGTCGCTTGAGCGTTCCGAGGTCCTTCGCTACGGCGAAAACCCGCACCAGCAGGCGGCGCTGTACGTGGACAAGGCTGCTCCGGCCGGCATCGCCCAGGCTGACCAGCTGCACGGCAAGGCCATGAGCTACAACAACTTCGTCGACGCCGATGCCGCCCTCCGCGCCGCGTTCGACTTCTCCGAGCCTGCCGTCGCCATCATCAAGCACGCCAACCCGTGTGGCGTTGCTGTCGGTTCCGCCGAGTCTGCTGACCCGATCGCAGATGCTCACGCCAAAGCCCATGCTTGCGACCCCGTTTCCGCATTCGGTGGCGTGATCGCCGCCAACCGCACGGTGACTGCCGGCATGGCCCGAACGGTTGCCGACATCTTCACCGAGGTTGTCATCGCTCCGGACTTCGAGCCCGAAGCCGTAGAGATCCTCTCCAAGAAGAAGAACATCCGCCTCCTCGCGCTCCCGGAAGGCTACGGCCGCTACCCCTCCGAGATGCGCCAGGTCTCCGGCGGCGTCCTGGTCCAGATGAGCGACAAGGTGGACGCCGACGGCGACAACCCCGCCAACTGGACCCTCGCCGCAGGTAAAGCTGCCGACGATAAGACGCTCGCGGACCTCGCCTTCGCCTGGACCGCTTGCCGCGCCGCCAAGTCCAACGCCATCCTGATCGCAGATCACGGCGCCGCAGTCGGCATCGGTATGGGTCAGGTCAACCGCCTGGACTCCTGCCGCCTTGCCGTCGAGCGCGCCAACACGCTTGGCGTGCAGGTGGAGTCCGACGTCGAAGGTGCCGGCGGTGCCTCCAACGCCAGCGGCGGCGACGCACCTGAGCGTGCACGCGGCGCCGTGGCAGCATCGGACGCTTTCTTCCCGTTCGCTGATGGCCTGCAGATCCTGATCGACGCCGGTGTCCGGGCCGTTGTCCAGCCCGGCGGCTCTGTCCGCGACGAGGAAGTCATTGCCGCAGCCAACGCTGCCGGCATCACAATGTACTTCACGGGCGCACGCCACTTCTTCCACTAGTCCCCACCGCCGCCCTAACCTCGCTGCGCTTCGGCCAGGGAACCCGGGCGGCGTGGGCCCATCCGCAGTAGGAACACAACGGCGGCCGCCCCCGGTAGGGAGCGGCCGCCGTCGTCGTTAGCACGCACTTAACAGGGACGTGCCAGAAAAATCAGGACCGTTACGAAGCCGCCGCCGTGGTGTAGGTGGACTGGATGACGGAGCCCCAGTACGGGCCGTACATGGTGTTGGAGTTGCTGCCGTAGCCGTAGCTGTTGATCGAGTTCTGGTAGCCGGCGGAGCTGTTACCGATGAACCACGGACCACCTGAGGATCCACCGGTCATGTTGCAGGGGATGCCCTGGGTGGCGAACTGCGGGTTGTAGGGATCGTTGGTGGCGGTGCCGGAGCAGCTCTTGAGCGATTCGCCGTTGAACGGAGGGGCTGCCGGGTAGCCGAAGGACTTGTAGCTTAGGCCTCGGGCGGCGTTGAACTGGACACCGGAGGAGCCTACGACATCCGCAAGTCGCTGGCCATTGAGGGTGTTCATGACGGCGAAGGCGGTGTCGTACTGCATGTTGCCGTTGGATGCCCATTGGGTGGGGGAGTACAGCGCCCTTGCTGTCCACTTGCCGTAGGGTGCGGACCCGTTGAGGTAGGCGGGTACGAAGACGAAGTTGGTGGCGTAGGCGCCTGGTCCTTCGTTGACGCAGTGGCCTGCAGTGGAGACGGTGCTCTTGTTGGCTGCCGTGACGGAGTTGCCGGAGCAAACGTAATTTGAGCCGCCCAGTGTGAAGAAGATCTTGCCGATATGCTTGACGGGCGTTTCGCTCTGGTTGACCTTGAGGTTGATGGCCTTGGAGTCGGTGGACGCCTGCTGGCCTTCGACGCTCTTAAGGACGCCCGGGGCTTCGATGACCGGGGCTTTTCCGAGGTTGAGGAGCCGGCCGCGGTCCAGTGCCTTGGTGGCGAGGATGTCGCCGGACTTGGCGTTCTTCATGCGTTCCGGGGTCCAGTAGTCTGCGGCGCCGTTGTCCGACGCTACATGGCTGCTGACCGCAACGCCGCTGGGGTCTGTGGTGTTAACCGGAGCCGCATTGGCGCTGGTGGTTCCAACCAGGGCAAGGATTGCGGCAGCGGACAGACTCAGCAGGCTTGTGGCCAGGGTCTTGGTTTTTGTCACGTTGTTCCAACCTATCGAGGGAGTGGGGCGGCCAGTGATGGCGACCGCCGACTGACGGAATCGAAGCTACCCAACGTGTGACAAGTTTGTAAAGACTTGTTTCACATTTTGTGATATTTTGCTTTCACTTCTTGTCACACGCCAAGGAGCAATGCTCGACGCCGGTCGGCAGCTTCGGCGGCAAGGCCGCCGTCGGGCGTGAATCGCTTTCTTGAACAGGTAACGAACACGTGATCCCGGACACGAAGGGCGGCCAATCGAGCCTACTCGGGTAAGTTTAGAGATGTTGAAATCTGCAGACTTTCAGGGAGAACCCCGCCAATGGCCAAGATTATCTATACCCACACAGACGAAGCGCCGATGCTGGCTACCTACTCATTCCTGCCGATTGTGGAAGCGTATGCCTCGACCGCAGGTGTGGAGGTCGAGACCCGCGATATTTCGCTGGCAGGCCGCATCATCGCCGTTTTCGGCGATTTCCTGACTGAAGAGCAGCGCACGGGCAACGCCCTGGCTGAACTTGGCGACCTGGCAAAGCAGCCGGAAGCCAACATCATCAAGCTGCCCAACATCAGCGCCTCCGTGCCGCAGCTCAAGGCTGCCATCGCTGAGCTCCAGTCCCAGGGCTTCGCGCTCCCGGACTACCCGGACAACCCCTCCTCGGACACCGAGACGGATATCCGCTCGCGCTACGACAAGATCAAGGGTTCCGCTGTGAACCCGGTGCTGCGCGAAGGCAACTCTGACCGCCGCGCACCCCTGTCGGTAAAGAATTACGCCCGTCAGAACCCGCACTCCATGGGTGCCTGGTCTGCCGATTCCAAGACCAACGTTGCCACCATGGGCCAGAACGATTTCCGCTCCAATGAGAAGTCCGTTGTGCTCAAGGGTGACGATTCCCTCACCATCCAGCTGGTCCGCGAAGACGGCACCACCAAGGTCCTCAAGAAGGATTTCCCCGTCCTGGCCGGCGAAGTTGTGGACGCTACCGTCCTGCGCGCAGACGCCCTGGACGAGTTCCTCAAGGCCCAGGTTGCCCGTGCCAAGGAAGAGGGCATCCTCTTCTCCGCACACCTGAAGGCCACCATGATGAAGGTCTCGGACCCCATCATCTTCGGCCACGTGGTCAAGGCTTACTTCTCCGAGCTGTTCGATACTTATGGCAAGCAGCTCGCAGCCGCAGGCATCAGCCCGAACAACGGCCTCGCAGCCATCCTCAGCGGCCTTGAAGACCTGCCGGAAGACGTCCGCGAAGGCGTTAAGGCAGCCATCACCAAGGGCCTCGAAGACGGTCCTGCATTGGCAATGGTTGACTCGGACAAGGGCATCACGAGCCTGCACGTTCCGTCGGACATCATCGTCGACGCCTCCATGCCGGCCATGATCCGCTCCTCCGGCCACATGTGGGGCCCGGACGGCAAGGAAGCAGACACCCTCGCTGTCATCCCGGACAGCTCCTACGCCGGCGTCTACCAGGTTGTCCTGGACGACTGCCGTGCGAACGGCGCGTTCGATCCCACCACCATGGGCACCGTTCCCAACGTGGGCCTCATGGCACAGGCAGCCGAGGAATACGGCAGCCACGACAAAACCTTCGAAGTCCAGGCAGCCGGCACCATGCAACTGGTGGACAGCAAGGGCAACGTCCTCACTGAGCACCAGGTTTCCCCGGGCGACATCTGGCGGGCATGCCAGACCAAGGATGTCCCCGTCCGCGACTGGGTCAAGCTTGCCGTCAACCGCGCCCGCGCTTCCCAGACCCCGACCGTTTTCTGGCTGGACAAGGGCCGCGCGCATGACGCCAACCTCATCGCCAAGGTCAACGAGTACCTCAAGGACCACGACACCGAGGGCCTGCAGATCGAGATCATGTCCCCGGAGGAGGCCACAGCCTTCACCCTGGATCGCATCCGCAAGGGCGAGGACACCATATCCGTCACCGGTAACGTCCTCCGCGACTACCTCACGGACCTGTTCCCGATTCTTGAGCTCGGCACCAGCGCCAAGATGCTTTCGATCGTTCCGTTGATCAACGGTGGTGGCCTCTTCGAGACCGGCGCCGGCGGATCCGCTCCCAAGCACGTCCAGCAGCTGATCAAGGAAAACCATCTCCGCTGGGACAGCCTGGGTGAATTCCTTGCCCTGGCAGTTAGCTTCGAGCACCTCGCCACCACCACTGGCAACGCCCGCGCCCAGGTCCTTGCCGACACACTGGACCGCGCCACGGGTACGTTCCTGCTCGAAAACAAGTCCCCGCGCCGCAGTGTTGGCGAGCTGGACAACCGTGGAAGCCACTTCTACCTGGCCATGTACTGGGCACAGGAACTGGCCAAGCAGACTGAGGATGCAGAGCTTGCCAAGGACTTCGCTGCCATCGCTGACGCCCTGACCTCCAACGAGGAAGTCATCGTCGGCGAGCTGAACGCAGTCCAGGGTCCCGGCGTCGATCTGGGCGGCTACTACCGTCCGGATGCTGCCAAGGCCGCTGAAATCATGCGCCCGTCGGCTACGTTCAACAAGGTCGTCGCGACCCTGAGCTAGTTCCCAACTGACTCGCAGTTGTGGTTGTTTTGAGAGCTCATAACAACCACAACTGCGGGTCAGTTGCTGTTTAACGGTCGGCCAGGAACCGCTGAGGTGCCACGCCGCCGTCGACGATGTCTTTCAGCACCCGGCCAATTGCGGGTGTGAACTTGAATCCATGCCCGGAGAAGCCTGCGCCCACCACCAGCGGTCCAAAGCGATCCAGCACGAAGTCCTCCGTGGGCGTGGTGGTGTAGGTGCAGCTGATGGGAACCGCGGTTGAAGGGTCGACGCCGGGAAGCCACTCCTGCGCGTATCGCACCAAGGCATCGAGCTGCTCGGGTATGGGCTGGAAGGTGCGCTCGTCCGGGTCCATGACGGGGCCGACCCCATGCCAGCCAGCTTTCACGCCTTCGCCTGGTGTGAGCATCCCGTAAACGGGGCTGTACCAGTACTCATACGCCGGATCATCCACGTCCGGGCTGTGGTTGAAGCTTGGCCACACCAGCGTGTTGTCCACGGGGGTGAAGTGCGCGGGCTGCTCCTGCGTGACGACCAACGGAGGTAGCTTCGCGTGTTCACCGAGCAGCTTGTTGGTCCACGCGCCGGCGGCGACTACCACGCGGTTGGCTGTGTACTCGGTCTCCTCCGTCACCACCACCACGGTTTCGGCGCCGTCGATGCGGATGTCGTGGACCGGCGTCGAGTATTTGAAGATGGCGCCATGGGACTCGGCTGCCTTTCGAAGTGCCACCAGCGCGTTGGCCGAACGGATGCGTCCAGAGCCCGGAACGAAAAGCACATCGGTGGCGAAGTTCATGCCTTGCCACCGGTCCATCGCCTCGTCCGCTGAGATGAAGTAGCTCTCTATTCCGCGCTCCTGGTGGGCTGCCCGGACGGTCAGGAGTCGCTCGACGTTGCCGTGGTTCGCCAGCCCCACCAAGTCCAGCAGCGGCGCCCCGGTTTCCGCAGCAAGCTCATCCCAGAGGGTCTTGGCTTCGGCGAGAAGGTCCAGGTAGTCGGCCTCGGCGTAGGCGGTGTTGAAGTTGCGGGTGGCGCCGTGGGAAGCCCCGATGTGGTGACCGGCCTCGAACTGCTCCAACAGGACCACGGACTTACCGCTCCGGGCCAACTGCCACGCGGCGGCCGATCCCATTGCTCCTCCGCCAACAACTACGACGTCCACCATGCCTGCTCCATCCACCTTGGCCCACTATCAGGTTCCATTCTGCCCCCTGGTTGGGTTGGCACTTGGTGGGAAGGCATGGAAGATTGGGACGGGTGAAATTCCTTCACCCGTCTCCCAAGTCCTCTGCCCGCGGTGTCACGATCCTGCGCGTGGTGTTTGGCGCACTGATCATGGTGCACGGCATCCAAAAGTTCATGGCCGGACACGCCGCCTTTGCTGCCTCGGTTGCTGCCATGGGGGTGCAGAAGCCCGAGATCGTCGCCTGGCTGGTTATCGCAGGCGAAATCGGATTGGGACTGCTCCTGGTCCTCGGCGCTTTGACCAGGGTGGCCGGCTTCCTTGCGGCAATCATGTTCGCCGGCATTTGGTTCGTGACGGAAGCAGGCAAACCGCTGCTCACGGACAAGTCCGGGGTCACGGCGGAGCTTTTGATCATCTACGTTGCCATTTCCGTGGCGTTTGTGTTCCTGGGTCCCGGCGCGTGGTCACTGGATCGGAAGCTGGCCAGGCAGCCGATGGGCCAGAGGCGTTAATACAGCCGGGTTAACTCCCGACGGCGGCACTCACCGGCGGGCCAACCTCACCGACCGGCCAATCTCACCGCGCGTCGTTCGGGTACCGGATGCCCAACTGTGACCGCACGCCGTCGAACAAGCGCATGACGTTGATGGAGTCCTCCAACGGCATCACGGGGCTCTCCGTCAGGCCCTGCTGAATGCAGCGGGTCACTTCGCGGAGTTCGTAGGTGTAGCCCACGCCCACCACATCGAACCGTTCGTGCCGCGGCTCGTCCCAACCAACACGTATCAGCAGTTCGCGTGGATTGTTCACGGAACCTACGGTCTGCAGATATCCGAGCCCGCCGGCTACCGTTGCAGTCCTGGGTCCATGGGCGGTCAGGGACGACGTCAGCTGCGCCTGGGCGCCGCTGGCGTAACCGAGTGTCAACGCATTCTGGGTGTCAACGCCGTCCTCGTTCAGGGTGCCGATCGCGGCAACAGACTGTGGGAAGCCCAATGTTCCCAGGGCCCAGAGCAGCGGGTAGACGGTGATGTCCAATAGCGCGCCGCCACCGTCATTGAGTGCCCAGATGCGGGCGGAGGGATCGTAGGGCGCAGGGAATCCGAGGTCCGCGCTGACCCACTGGGTGTGCCCGATTTCCCCTGATGCGGCGATGGAAAAGGCGCGCTGCATGCTGGGCAGGAACCGGCTCCAGACGGCCTCCATGAAGAACACCTTGTGCTCGCGGGCCAACTTCACCAGCTCGGTGGCTTCGCGGGCGTTGATGGTGAGGGCTTTCTCGCAGAGGACATGCTTGCCGGCCCGGAGTGCGGCTGCCGCAATCTGGAAGTGCTGGGCGTGGGGTGTGGCCACGTAAACCACGTCCACGGCCGGATCGTCGAACAGCCGCTGGTAGCCGGGGACGCCGGCGTCGTTCCCGTAGGCCTTGGCGAAACCAAGGGTGTGCGCAAAAGCGTCCGCGGCTGCCTGGGTCCTGGAGCTCACCGCGTAGAGTTCTGCATCCTCCAGCAGGGAGAGGTCCTGGGAAACGCTGTTGGCGATGTTGCCCGTGGACACCACTCCCCAGCGCAAACGGCGGCCGGTGGCAGCCCGGGGATCCTGGTTGGTCTGGCTGGACAGCCACGGTTTGGCGATAGGAAGCGTCATGACTGCCATCCTCTCATTCGCGGCCCAGCTAGCTGGGGAGTTGCAGCTGCTCCAAGTCTGCGATGGTTCCGTTGGATTCAAAAGTGAGCTTCACGTTGACCACATAGGCGCCGGCTTTCTTGAGGTCGGGCACCCAGATTTCAGCAACCCCGGCGTCATGCTCTGTTGTCGCCTGGATTCTGTAGGCGAGGTTATCCGCCTTCCAACTATCGGAGACGTCAACGCCGTCCAAGGACCACGTCAGCAGCATGGGGACCCGGGCAAGCCCCACCAAGTCAACCCTGACGGCTATCGTCCAACCACGGGGATCCTTACCCTGGGTGCTGTCGATGATGATTACTTCCTCCATTGCCTTCACGAGTTCCGCGGCCGCTTGGTCGGCTGGAAGCAGTTCGCCATTCTGGTTGACCGTCACTGGGGGAAGGAGGGCCGGGAGGATGATCAGGGCATCGGGGACATAGCCCTCGAGTACTTTTTGTTCCTTCACAGCGGTGCGATACGCCTGCGACGGAGGGCGGGGGATATTCTTGTTCGCCATGGTGGGGGAACCGGTTGAGGTGGCGGTGGTCGTGGCGGACGTGGTGGAAGTAGTCGGGGTAACCGTCGGGGTTGTGGGCGGACTGGTGGTTGGATGGGCTGTGGTCGGAGTGGGCTTGGTAGTTCCCGAAGAGCCAGCCAAATTCGCGCTGTAGGCGGGTAGGTTCAGACCAACCGCGGCCGCAGGACTCAGGTTGAGGTCCTTGCCGAGGTCCGCCGGGGCAAAAGCAGCCAAAGAGGTCTGCTTGACGATGGTGACGGACTCGATGTTTGCCACGTCTTCGATGTTGGGCGGGAACAGCCGGTCCCACAGGGCGAAGATACTGATGAGGGCCGCCGCCAATGCTCCCGCCGTAATGACGAGTGCCTTGCCGCTTCGGTACCAGGGAGTGACTCTGCCCGGTTCACGGTGTTGGGGCACGCACACCACCTCCTACGCCTGCTCACAGAATGCTCCGCGTCCAGAAGCGCGTCAACCCGCGTTGGCACTCAGTTCCCGAACGTGTCAAGTCATACGAATGGCAGGCGCACTAAAGATCCTCGCCTAGGCTGAGGTAATCATCCCTCGCAGAGGTTCTGTGGGGAGTTACCGAAATGGAGCAGGGATGGGTATTTTTCGGCGTGTCATTTTGCCGGTTACCTGGCTGGTGGTTTTCGCAATTATTGCGGTGGCTTTGGTCAAGATCGCTTTCGTAGATGGCCTTAAGCCGTCTGATTCCGGGCCGGCGCCCTTGGCGCAAGTGGACATCCCGGTGGTCCCGGCCACGCGAGCTACGGTCACCAATACTGTGGAAATCAAGGGCACCGTCCAGAGCGACGCAGGCGATCCGGTCCGGAGCACGTCCGCGGGCAAGGTCATCAAGGTTTTTGTCGAACAAGGCGCTGCGGTGGCCAAGGGCGATGCCCTGTTCCAGGTTAAGGCCGAGCGCGCAGTGACAGCTACGCAGCCGTCCAAGGATGGAATGTCCTCGACGCCGAAGCCCGTCTTTGACTACTTCGACATCCTTGCCCCCAGCGGCGGGACCCTGCAGTCCTTGACCACGCTGATCGACCAACAAGTGAGCGTCGGGGAAAGCGTCGGCAAGATCGACCCCGGCACCTACACCGTGGCCGGCTCAGTAACCGCCGCCCAGCAGTACCGCCTGCTCGGCAAGCCGGGCCCGGCGGAGATCGCTTTGGTGGGTGGACCGGCGCCGTTCCAGTGCACCGAAGTGACACTGAAGAACAACGCTTCCGACGACGGCGGAGGCGGCTCGGGTGGTTTGTCGTCCACAGGCGGAGGTGCTGGGATGGGCGTCGGCGGGGCAGTGGCAATCCCCGGCGGAGGCGGTGGCCAGTCGCAGGAAGGTGGCACGCCCACGGGAACGCTTAGTTGCGCAATCCCGGCTGGGCATGAGGTCTTCGCAGGCCTTGGAGCGACCATGACCGTGAGTGCTGGAGTCGCCGCTGATGTGGTGACTGTTCCTTTGACCTCGGTGAAGGGCAGCGTGAAGGACGGCATTGTCTGGATAGCGGGCGCAGCCGGGAGCGGCGCAGCCCCCGAGCAGCGCACGGTCCAGCTGGGCCTGAATGATGGTGCGTTGGTTGAAGTGGTTTCAGGGCTGGCCGAGGGCGAGCAAGTGCTTGAGTTCGTGCCCGGGGCTCCAGCTGTCCCAGGTCCCATGATGGGGCCGGGACAAGCCGTCTACGGACCGGCAGGCTGAAGCGCATGACAGGAACAGCAGAGGTAGTAGAAAGCAACAAGGAAACCCTCGTCAGTCTCCGTTCAGTCACCCGTTCGGTGACGCTGCCGGATGAGCAGCAACTGCACATTCTCCGCGGCATCGATCTTGAGGTCCAGAGCGGTGATCACACCGCCATTGTTGGCCGTTCAGGATGCGGAAAATCGACGCTGCTCAACCTCTTGGGCCTCCTGGATGTCCCCACGTCCGGTGAGCTGGAATTCCTCGGCAACCCTGCCGAGCGGCTGAGCAGCAACGCCCGTGCCCGCCTGCGTGGATCAACGGTGGGTTTCGTGTTCCAGCAATTCAACCTGTTGCCGGGCCGCAATGCCCTGGACAATGTCATCACGCCGCTCTTTTACGCCAAAGGCCGCGAGTTCTGGCGCCGGCGTGAACTGGCCATGGACATGCTGGACCGCGTGGGCCTGGCAGCGCGGGCCAACACCATGCCGAACATGCTTTCCGGTGGGGAGCAGCAGCGTGTGGCGATCGCCCGGGCGTTGGTCCGCAGGCCACGGCTAATTCTGGCGGATGAACCAACAGGCGCCTTGGACGTGGAAACCGGACAGGCTGTCATGGCATTGTTGGACACCGTGGCCACGGAAACCGCGGCCGCACTTGTGACCATCACGCACGATACCAATGTGGCCGCCCTGGCACGCGCCTGCTATCGATTGGACGCCGGAGTGCTCACGCCGCTGACAGTTGCCGAAACAGCAGGAGTCAGCGCATGACCGGCTTCATGTCCACGATGGTGGAAGCATGGCAGGAACTCAGGATCAACAAGGTCCGCATCCTCTTGGCCCTCCTCGGCGTGGCACTTTCCGTGGCAGCGTTGACGTCGGTGGTAGGAATCGGCAGCCTGGTCCGTGAAGGGATCAAGGTGCAGTCCGAACGCAACGGTGGCCGCGTGGCCACCCTGGCACTGAGTGTGAACGGCCCATCTTCGCCTGATCCTGCGAAACTGGAGAAGGTCTATGAAGGCATTCAACAGCGCTTTGGCATCACCACGTCCACCCATGTGGGCAGGACCCAGGCGGGCTTCCAGTTTCCGCGTGGGGTGACCAACGTGGACGTGACCATCGTGGACATTGGATACGGCATCATCCACCGCGTACCGCTCACCCAGGGAACCTGGTTCGCCGCCGACGACGACCAACGGCTCGCACCCGCCGTCGTCGTCTCCGAAGCGTTCTACAACCAGGCGGGAACGCCCAACCTGACCACCAGCCCAACGGTGACCATCCCGGGGGATCACCCTGCCACTGCGGTGATTATCGGCGTCGTGCCTGATGCCTATCCGCAGCAACCGCCAGCCGCTTTCATCCTCACCGCCGGTGCCGCGATGAGCGGAATGGAATCCCAAATGTCCGAGTTCAAGGTGTGGGTGGGGGAGGACCAGGCCGATTCCCTGGCCGCCGCTATCTCCGCGGACCTTCAAGGTCAATTTCCCGGGTACTACGCGCAAGCCAGCCGAATGGACTTCGCCGCCTACGGTGACCCACTCGGACCGGCCCAATGGATCGTGGGCGGCGTAGCCGGACTGGTGCTCCTGCTCGGAGCCGTGGGAATGCTCAACATCTCCATGGTCACCGTGCGCTACAGGGTAAGGGAAATCGGTATCCGGCGAAGCTTCGGCGCGACGTCCGGCCGCATCTTCTTCGGCGTCATGATGGAATCCGTAGTAGCCACCGCGGTCGCCGGCCTGGTGGGCGTCATGCTGGCGGTAGCAGTGGTGAAGAACCCCTGGATCGAATCAAAGGTAGCGCCGGGATTGACCGAATACCCGTCCTTCCCCGTCGATGCCGCGCTCCTGGGCTTTGGCGCGGCTGTCCTTGTGGGCGCACTCGCCGGAGCCATTCCTGCGCTCGTGGCGGTGCGCGTCAAGGTCATCGATGCAATCCGCTTTTGACCTCCTCTGTAAGCCGGCCCTGCTGAAGCCGGAAGCAGCGGTCCGCTTTCTGCGCCAGGCTGCGGTCGTGGGTGACTACCAGGATGGTGGTGTTGTGGTCGCGGCTCAGTGAGCTCAGCAGTTCGATGATGTGCTCGCCGGTCTGCTCATCCAGGTTTCCCGTGGGCTCATCGGCAAGGATCAGCTTGGGCTCGTTGGCCAGCGCCCTCGCGATCGCGACGCGCTGCTGCTCGCCACCGGACAGGCGATTGATCCGGCGGGACTGCTTCTCCGGATCCAACTGCACCTGCTCCAGCAGTTCCTTGGCCCGTTTCAGCCGTGCAGCCTTGCGGACACCGGCGAACTCCATAGGCAGCATGACGTTGTCCACGGCGCTGAGGTTCGGGATCAGGTTGAACTGTTGGAACACGAAACCGATATCGCGGCGGCGGTACTCGGTCAGCTTGCTCTCCGGCAGCCCCGCCAAGCTCACGCCATCCACGACGACGTCGCCACTGGTTGGTTTGTCCAGCGCACCCAGGAGGGACAACAGTGTGCTTTTGCCGCTTCCGCTCTTGCCCACGATCGACGCCAGAGATCCCTTCTCCAGCTGGAAACTCACACCATTGACAGGCTTGATGGTCCTGTCACCGGACTTGAACTGACGGACCAGGTCCTTGACTTCAATCACGGCTATTCTCCTCGGAGTACTTCGATGGGACGGATGCGCGCGGTCAGCAAGGCCGGGACCAATGCGCCGATGATGGCCACGGTGAAGACCGCGGCGATGCCTGCAGCAATGACGCCGGGGGAGGCGCTCGCCGTGACGGACGTGAGCAGTTGGGAGGCCCCGCCAAATGGACCGCCCTGCCCACCGGCGAAGCCGCCGCCGGCAAAGCCACCCCCGCCAAAGCCGGCTCCGCGCTGGGTGGTTGGGGCCGCCGTCGTGGTGGTGTTTGAACTGATCAGCGCTGACGCGATACCGCCGCTGGCGAGCGACGCAATAGCCGCACCCACCACGCTGCCCAAGGCCACGAGGACCAGCGATTCAAGGACAAACTGCAGGCCGATAGTGCGGTTCCGGGCACCGATGGCCTTCAACACGCCAATTTCGCGGCGGCGCTCGCGGACCAACATCACCATGATCAGCAGGATGATCAGTCCGGCTGTAGCCAGTGCTGCAATGAACGCGACCAGGGAGATGTTCTTCACGCTGTCCAGCGAGCTGACCGCGGTTTCGAGGTTGCGCTGGCCTTGGGTGACGTCGGCCTTCCCGGTTCCCAAGGCGGACTGGACTGCCGTCTTGGTGCTGTCGACGTTCTCCATGCTGTTGACCGTGACGATCATGGTGGAGAGTTCGTCGGGAGTTCCCGCCAGGGTTTGGGCTTCCGGAAGGGTGACGTAGACGGCGTTGTTTCCGAAGGCGGTTCCGGCGTCGAAGATGCCCGCGACGGTGAACGTCTTGTCCTGGATGGTGAAGGTGGAACCCGCGGTGAGGTTGTTCTTTTGCGCCAGCGTCGTTCCCACCAGAGCCTTGGCCGCCGCCGTGGTGTAGTCGCCCAGGCCGGTGCCGCTGGTGATGTCCAGGGCCTTGCCAGCGCTGTCAACCTCGGCGCCGATACCCGTGGCCGTAATGGGAAGGGTGCGAACTCGTTGGGCGGTGCCTGTACCCCCAGTGTTACCCGCGGAGCCGTTGCGGTTGCCGAGGGTGCCGGCGTCGATGGCTGCCGTGAGGTTGGTGGTGACCGAAGGTTGCTGCCCACCGGGACCGAAACCGCCTTGAGCGGCCTGGGTGGTGCTTGTTTCTGCGGTCGCTGTCTGCAAACGCAGAGCCTTAGTGCCGACCACGGACGTAACGTTACTGACGGCGGCGGCCGTCTGAGCTTGAGCAGCGGTGAGCGGTTCGCCACCACCTTCGAAGCCCTGCCCGCCAGCCGGATTCACCGTCAGGGTGGTGCCCACGGAAGCGTTCAGCTCCTGGACCTTGGCACCCACGGCCTGGTTGGCCACAAGCATGGCCAATGCCAGGCCGATCGCTACGGCAAGCACGGCGACTACCGCGGCCGTTCTGATTTTGTTGCGGAAGGCATTGCCTACGCTTCGGGCAAGGACGCTCACGTTTCTCCTTTGGACCTGCTGAGTTCCGCAGACCGCTGGCGCGCGGGCTACAGGTCCAACACTGCTGAGCGCTGCTGTGCGGGAAGCCAGCCGAAGCTATGCGTGGGCTGTGAAAAGTGGCGGGCTCGTTAAGGAGCCAAAAACCCGTGCCGGGCTCAGAATCCTGAGCCCGGCACGGGTTCACCGTGCAGTCCTGGTGTCAGTGGGAGAAGTTTGCTGAGATTTCGGCGAGGGTGCGTCCCTTGGTCTCAGGCGCGAGCCATTGCGAGAGGACTGCGCCAAGCAATGCGACGGCGGCGGCTACGACCATGCTTGGGCCCAGGCCGATGTTGGCGATCGCCCATGGCAGGGCGAAGGTGCCGAGTGCGGCTCCGATGCGGCTGAAGGCCGCGGCGAAGCCCATGCCGATGCCGCGCAGGTGGCCGGGGAATACCTCGGCCGGATAGACCTGGGTCATCGTGGTGTAGCCGGCATTGAAGAAGGAGAAGGCGAGAAACAGTACGAGCACGATGATCGCTGGTGCGTCCGCCCAGACTCCGATGATCAGCAGGATGCCTGCGCAGAGCCACTGCCCGGGCACAGTGAGGATTCGGCGGCCGAGCTTATCAATCAGAAGTACGGTGATGACAACACCTGCGGCCGCAAGGGCGGACAGGCCGACTCCACCGGTCCAGCCGCCGAAGCCGAATTGGTCGAGCACGTCGTCGGCGAAGGTCGCGATCGCGAAGTACGGAGTGACCGCGCAGAACCAAAAGCCTGAGGTGAAGAGGGTGGCGCGCCAGTTCTGCTTCGAGAACAGCATTCCGAAGGAGGCGCCCTTGATTTTGGTCCTGCTCTTCGCGGCTTGGGCCTCCTGGATCATCCTCAGATCGATCTCACCGGTGATGCTGTCGTGCATTTGGGGCGATTCGACATATCTGTGTGCGATCGCGAGTGCTTCCTTGTGCCGTCCCTTCGTAATGAGCCAGCTCGGCGATTCGGGGAGGCCAATGCGGGCGAGGAACAGGACCAATGCGAGTATCGTGCTGGTGCCGATGACCAGGCGCCAGGGGGTGCCGGCGTCGTGGAGGAGCGTGCCGATGATGAATGCCATCATGAAACCGACGTACCAGGCGATCAGAGTCAGCCCGAGCAATCGCCCGCGCAGCTTCGGAGGGGAGAACTCTGATAGCAATGGCCCACCGATTGAGTACTCGCCGCCGATCGCGACGCCCATGAGGAACCGGATGGCGGCCAGCTGGATCACGGCCCCGTCTCCGGAGGTTACGAAGAACTGGGCCCCTGAAGCGACCAGGAACAGTCCCATGTCCACGAGGAACATGGGCTTGCGTCCGAACTTGTCAGTAGCCCAGCCGGCCAGCGGGGAGCCGACGAAGATACCGACCAGCGGGCCCGCGGCGATCATGCCCAGAGATAGTGCGTCGAGCTGGAGCTCTGACCGCATGAGTCCGGTGACGGGGCCGATAATTCCGAGGATGTAACCGTCGAGGAACATCCCACCGATGAAGACAGCGACGAGCCGCACCATAAAGCGGCGTTTGAACTTGGAGCTGGTCTCTTTTGATGTGGAGGTGTCGACGGAGTCCGTCGTCCTGGTCGGATGGATCATTGAGATTTGTTCCCTTCTGGCTTCAGCGCAAACCGTTGACGGCACCAGAGCGCCGTTTCATGGATGCACGGACAGCCGAAGCCCTTAGCGACCGGTGGACGATGCCGACTGGCTTGATGCCAGCCGATATGGCCGCGCAGGACTTGCGAGATGATTTCGGGTCGGCCACATGTGACATATGACTCATATATCAGAACTCTAAGGGTGCGATCCGCCCCGGTCAAGGGCTTGACAAGTTAATTGGTTGTATGTGGCCGCGTCCGCAAACTCCGGGATCGACGGACACAGAAGCATCGCGGAAAACGGTTCGGGCAAGCGAAAGCCCCGGCCCGCCGGCTGAATGCTGGCGGACCGGGGCTTGCTGTTGCTTGCTACTGCTTGGTGCTAAGCGGTGTTACTTGGTGATCGGCCCGAGTACCGGATCGTCCACGTAAGCCGTCTTGACGTTGGCTGCCGTCACGATCTGCGGCGGGAGCAGGTAAGCCGGAACAGTCTTGACACCGTTCTTGTAGGAATCCTTGTCGTTGATTTCCAGCTGCTTGCCAGCCTGCAGGTCCTTCACCATGGTGATGGCGTGCTCAACCAGCTTGCGGGTGTCCTTGTTGATGGTGGAGTACTGCTCGCCAGCCATGATCGACTTGACGGACTCAACCTCGGAGTCCTGGCCTGTTACCACGGGGAGCGGCTTGCCGGCGGCCTTGACGGACGTCAGCACTGCACGGGCCAGGGTGTCGTTCGGGGAGAGAACGCCATCCAGGGATGCGGTGCCGTAGCTGCCGGTCAGCAGGGTGTCAGCACGACGCTGGGCGTTTTCAGCCTTCCAGCCCTGGGTAACAGCCTGCTCGAAAGCAGTCTGGCCGGAGAGGACCTTGAGCGTTCCGTCGTCGATCTTCGGCTTCAGCACGCTCATGGCGCCGTCGAAGAACACCTTGGCGTTGGCATCATCCGGGGAACCCGCGAAGAGCTCGATGTTGTACGGACCGGAGGGCTTCTTGGCCTTCAATCCGTCCAGCAGGGCCTGGCCCTGCAGCACGCCGACCTTGAAGTTGTCGTACGCCACGTAGTAGTCCACGTTCTCCGTGTTCAGGAGCAGACGGTCGTAAGCAATGACCGTCGCGCCGGAGTCCTTGGCCTGCTTGAGCTGCGTACCCAGCTGCGCGCCGTCGATTGCGCCAACGATGATGACCTTGGCACCCTTGGTGACCATGGCGCTGATCTGGTTCTGCTGCTCGGACACGCCGCCGTTGGCGAACTGGACGTCGGCCTTGAAGCCGGCACCCTTGAGGCCGTCGTTGAACAGCTTCTCCGCGAGGACCCAGTTCTCACTGGTCTTCTGCGGAAGGGCGACGCCGATCAGCGAGTCCTTGGGGAACGCTTCCCCGCCAGCAGTGCTGCTGCTTGAGCCGCTGTCAGAGCGGCCGCAGGCTGTCAGCGCCAGTGCCGCGATGGCAGCTACTGCTGCTGCCTTTCCTGCTTTACCAAACATTCGCATATCTTGGTTCACTTTCTGTGTGGTGGGGTGGAGCGAGTCAGGCGGAAACCGGTCAGGCTTCCTTGGAGATGACCTCTTTGGTGGACGTGGTTTCGTCCGGCTTGATTTCGTTGTTGCGCTGGAAGTTCTTCAGCAGCAGGCCAGTGATGGAGCGCTTGCCCTGGGTCTTGTTGTAGACGTCGAAGGCAACAGCGATCAGCAGTACCAGGCCCTTGATGATCTGGGTGAGGTCGGCGCCTACGCCCAGGAGTTGGAGGCCGTTGTTCAGCACAGCCATCACCAGGCCACCGACGATCGAGCCGATCACGGTACCAACGCCGCCGGTAACTGCGGCGCCACCGATGAACACGGCTGCGATTGCGTCCAGTTCCCAACCGACGCCGTCAAAGGGACCGGATGCGGTGGAGCGGCCAACGAAGATCATGCCGGCGAGGCCTGCAAGGACGGACATGTTGAGCATGACCATGAAGTTGACCTTCTTGGACTGCACGCCGGACAGTTCTGCTGCGTGCCGGTTACCACCCACGGCGTAGACGTGGCGGCCCAGGACGGTCTTGTCAGCGATGAAACCGTAGATCAGGACCAGCACGGCCAGGATCAAACCGGGGATGGGGAAGGACGTTCCGGGGCGGCCGGTAGCGAACAGGTACGTGGCGTAGAGGATGGCACCGCAGATCAGGACCAGCTTGGTGACCTCAACCCAGAGCTCGGGGACATCTGCGCCCAGGGCCTTGTTGGTGGCGCGAGCCCGCAGGGACATGAGGACAACGAATGCCGCAGCCAGGATGCCCAGCAACAAGGTGAGATTGTTGAAGCCCGTGTTCGGGCCAATTTCAGGCAGGTAGCCAGAACCCAGGTACTGGAAGTCGCTGGGGACGGGGATGGTGTTGGATTTGCCTACGAACTGGTTGAAACCGCGGAACAGGAGCATGCCTGCCAGCGTCACGATGAAGGCAGGGATGCCCACATACGCTGTCCAGAATCCTTGCCAAGCCCCGATGATCGCTCCGAGTACAAGCCCGAACAGCACGCCCATGTACCAGGGAATACCCCAGTCCCGGATTGCGAGGGCCACGGAGACACCCACAAATGCGGCTACCGAGCCCACAGAGAGGTCGATGTGGCCGGCAATGATGACCAGGACCATGCCGATGGCCAGGATCAGGATGTAGGAGTTGCCGTTGAACAGGTTGATCACGTTGCCCGGGGTCAGCGTCCGGCCCTCGGTGAAGATCTGGAAGAAGACGATAAGTGCCACCAGGGCGAAGATCATGCCGAACTGGCGGGTATTGCCACCAAATAGCTTCTTGAGCGCGTTCATTGTTTTGGTCCTTGTGTCAGGAAGGGGTGAGTCTGGGCCAACAGGTCAGGCGGCCTTGCGGGAGGACGTCATGAGTTTCATGAGGCTTTCCTGGCTTGCTTCGTTTTTGTCCAGGACACCTGTGATGGCGCCCTCGAAGATGGTGTAGATGCGGTCGGACAGGCCCAGGAGTTCGGGGAGCTCCGAGGAAATGACAATCACTCCCTTGCCCTGGTTCGCCAGCCTCTGGATGATGCCGTAGATCTCGTACTTGGCGCCCACGTCGATCCCTCGGGTGGGCTCATCCAAAATAAGGAGATCCGGATCGGTGAACATCCATTTGGCCAGCACCACTTTCTGCTGGTTTCCCCCGGAGAGCTTGGCCACGCCTTCCTCCACCGACGGGGTCTTGGTGCGCAGGGATTTTCGGTACTCCTCGGCAACCGAGAACTCCTTGCGCTCGTCCACCACCGTGTACTTGCTGATCGCGCGGAGGTTTGCTGCAACCGTGGTGGCCTTGATGTCATCCAGCAGGTTCAGGCCGAGGGATTTCCGGTCTTCAGTGACGTAGCCCAGTCCGGCGTCGATGGCCGCACGGACGCTGCGAAGGTTGACCGGCTTGCCGTCCTTGTAAACCTGTCCTTTGATGAAGCGGCCATAGGAGTGACCGAAGAGCGAGCGGGCAAGTTCCGTGCGGCCGGCTCCCATCAGTCCCGCGAATCCCACGATTTCACCGCGTCGTACATAGAAGTTGGAGCCCTTGCAGATCAGGCGATCCTGGATCTGCGGGTGCGCCACGGTCCAGTCTTTGACCTCGAAGAAGACCTCACCGATTTTCGGCTCATGATCCGGGAATCGGGACTCGAGTGTCCGGCCCACCATGCCCTTGATGATGCGGTCTTCGTCAACGCCGTCCCGCTTGACGTTCAACGTTTCGATCGACTTGCCATCGCGAATGATGGTGATCTCGTCGGCAATCTGTTCGATCTCGTTGAGCTTGTGGGAAATGATGATCGAGGTGATGCCCTTGCCCTTCAGGCCCAGGATCAGGTCCAGCAGGTGCTGGGAGTCGGATTCGTTCAGGGCTGCTGTGGGCTCGTCCAGGATCAGCAGGCGGACGGACTTGTTCAGCGCCTTGGCGATTTCCACCAACTGCTGCTTGCCGACGCCAATTTCCTTGATGGGAGTGTCCGGGTCCTCACGGAGACCAACTCTGGCCAGCAGTTCCGTGGAGCGTTTCCGGGCCTCCGCCCAGTCGATAACACCCCACTTGGTCGGCTCGTTGCCCAGGAAGATGTTTTCCATGATGGACAGTTCAGGGATCAACGCCAGCTCCTGATGGATGATGACGATGCCTGCAGCTTCGCTTGCGCGGATGTCTTTGAATTGCTGCTTTTCGGCCATGTACACGATGTCTCCCGTGTAGCTGCCATAGGGGTAGACCCCGGAAAGAACCTTCATCAGCGTGGATTTTCCGGCGCCGTTTTCTCCACAGATAGCGTGGATCTCGCCGGCCTTTACGCGCAGGCTCACATTCGACAAAGCCTTCACGCCGGGAAATTCCTTCGTGATCGAGCGCATCTCCAAGAGGATGGGTTCGTCTTGCGTGTCAGGGGTTGTTGTCATTAGCCCTTACGCCTCCAATGCATGACTTCGTTGTCGCTCCCCAAACGGCGGAGCTGTCTGATGAAAAAGTAAACTGGATCACCTATCTTGTCGTCAAGACTTGAACACAAGATCCAGCTAACGATTTCGTTACCTACCAGTAATTCCAGCGTGTTGGAACACTAAAGCAGCCGCTCCAAGTGCTTCCGCACGCGCTCCCAAGGACGACATTGCGAGGTGGGTTGTTTCGCCTACAACGGGCACAGCGTGACGAACGAGCCCCCGTCGAATGGGGTCCAAGAGGAGGCTGCCCAGTCCCGCCAGGGGGCCACCCACGACGATCACTTCAGGGTTGATCAAGTTGGCGACGTTGCCCAGTGCGCGCCCCACGGCAAGGCCTGCGTCATCCACGACGCGCTGGGTTGCGGAGTCACCTGCGAGGCAATTCCGGACGATGTCCTGGGGCGTTAGTGATGTCTCCTTGCCGCGGCCCAGCAACTCAATCATGGTGGTGGTGGAGGCGATGGTTTCCAGGCAGCCGCGGTTCCCACATCGGCACACCAGCCCGTGCTCATGGATGGTCGCGTGGCCGATTTCGCCCGTGATACCCACATTCCCGTAGTAGGGCACGCCGTTGAGAATCAGGCCGGAACCGATACCGGATCCGATCTTCAGGAACATCAGGTTGGATACGCCGCTGTGGGGTCCCCACGTCACCTCTGACAAGGCCCCAAGATTGGCGTCGTTGTCAACAAATACGGGGCAATTCAGGGCTTCTTCGAGCCTGTGAAGGATGTCGATTCCCACCCATTCGGGCAGGATGGCGCCTTGGGCAACAGTCCCTGTTCGGCGGTCAATCGGCCCGGGAATACCGGCGCCTGCGCCCACCACCGCGCTCGGATCGATGCCATTTTCTGCGAGCAATCGCCCCAGCAACCGGACAGCGGCCGCGATGCCTTCCTCCGCATGATGGCCCAGTGGAAGTTCAATGAAATCCTCGGCGATGACGTGGTATCCGAGCGATGCCAGGACCACCCTTAGATGGCGCCGGCCGAAATCAATTCCGACGGCGACCGCACCGTTGCTGTTCAACCTCACGTTGGTTGCCCGGCGTCCGGAGCTGGTGGTTGGCTCCGTGGAAACGAGGCCTGCGTCCTGCATGATTTTCACGATGTTGGACACCGTGGCGGTGGAGAGCCCGGTCTGCCTGGACAGCTCGGCTTGCGTCGACGGCCCGCTCAACAAGCACTCGATAATGCGTTGCTGGTTCAGGTGCCGGAGCGCGGATTGCGAGCCGGGTTTTCGTGGTTGGCTCTTCGTTGAGCGCTGCATAGCGGGCATGACAAGAAGATTGCCCCAAAAGCAACCTTGTAGTCAAGAAGTGAACACAAGGAATCAAGCTTTCCCGACATACTCCAACGCAATGTGCACCCGCTCCTCCGTTGTGGGGCCTGGTGTGCGTGCAATGCGTCCCACTTTCCGGGGCTCCGGGTCCAAATGCCCCGCTCCACGTGTCAGACCACAGGCCTACTCTGGAAACAAGAAGACTTCCGGCCCTCTGCGGTCCGGTACCCGGTGCAACCAAGGTGGTAATGATGCTGCTATCCGTCCTGCAGGCCAACGCTTCCGTCCTGGACGTTGAGGCCAACCTGCGCACGATCGACGACGCCGCCCGGCGCGCCTCACAGGCGGGGGCCGGGTTGCTCCTGACCCCGGAGCTCTTTCCGGTGGGCTACGCCCCGCTGCGGCTTCACGCCGAATTGGATCCGGCAACGCTCCCGGGCATCCGCGAACGCCTTTCCGGCATCGCCCGCCAGCACAACATCGGCCTCGTCTACAGCCTTCCGGCGCCAGCTCCCGAAGACAACGGCTGGCACATCACCGCCACCCTCGTGAACGCCAACGGCGAGGAACTCCTCCACTATGCCAAGGTCCACCTCTTTGGCGGGGAGGAGCGCAAAGCGTTCGTGGGCGCCCAAGAACCTCCCGCCGTCGTGGATTTCAACGGGATCCGCACGTCGATGCTGATTTGCTATGACGTTGAGTTCCCGGAGGCAGTCCGGGCAGCGGCGACCCGCGGGGCCGAACTCCTGCTGGTCCCCACGGCGTTGTCAGTGGGGTTCGACAACGTGCCGCAGGTCCTTATCCGTGCCCGCGCGGTGGAGAGCCAGCTCAATGTGGCGTACGCCAACCACAGTGGACACGAGGACATCTACAACTTCCTCGGCGGCAGCGTTGTTGCCGGCCCCGATGGCTCGCTGCTCGCTGCGGCGGGGGAGTCGGCGGCGCTCCTTTTCGCGGAGGTGGGCACGGAGACGGTGAAAGCGGCACGAGACGAAGTCCCGTATCTGCGCGAACGGCGACCTGAGCTCTACCGGAAATGGGAAGAGAGCGCCTAGGCCCCGTCGGCTCCGGACAACCCGGCAACAAGCTCGTCCGCATACTGCAGGGCGATCCACAGTTCGGCCCGGACCTGCGCCTGGTTCAGGTCCATGTCGAGCAGCTCGCCGAGGACGCCTATTTGCCGTCGGACGCTGTTGCGGTGCAGGCCCAGGAGCTTGGCGGAACCGTCCCAGCTGCCGTTTTCGCTGAGCCAGCCGCGCAGTACTGACAGCAGTGGGTCGCGGCGATCAGGTTCCAAGGACAACACCGGGGCAAGGAGTCGCTCGGCCAGCATGGTCCCTGCCTCACGTCCCAGAAGACCAGTGACCGACCACTGCACTTCCTCCACGCGGACACTTTTCCCGCTGGACAACACCCGGCTCCGCAGCGAACCCACCCGCTGATAAGCCGCGGCAAGCCCGGTGAGTTCGGTCGGCTCGCCGATCGCCAGCCTCCACCCAAGCTTCTCGACGTCGGCAAGCAGCGCGTCATCCACCTTCAGCCGGGTGATGGCAGCGAAACCGTAGTCGGTAATTTCCACGAGCTTCGTATCGAACAGCCTCCGCCACTGCAACAGCTCACGGACTGGGCCGTCACCGGCAGGCCAGTCAGGCGAGTCCGCCTTGATGCCCTGCACCACGCGCATTTGGCCCGAGCGGGTGGAGGAGAGGCTTTGCGCCAGCAGGTCCTTGAGACCATTGACGTGTTTGGTGCCGCCTGTGGCCAAGGTGTCCGGATGCAGGAGCAGGGCCGTGGCAAGCTGGCTCGGAGCAAGGGACCCGCTGGTTCGTTGACGGACCAGCAGCTCCAGCAAACCCACCGCCGACTGCACAACATTGTTCTGCGCGGGCGTCAGGGGAGCGTCCGAGCCAAGAATCAGCGCCCCGAGGTTCGCGTCCTTGGTACTGCGCAGCGGATGACCGAACACTAGAGCAGATCCAGGCTGCTCGAAACCGTCCATCTCCACGCGCGGTCCGCTGCCGGTCAGCAACCGTTCCAGCAGTGGCGCCAACAAGGAATGCTCGACGCCGGTGCTTCCGCCGGCATTGTGGCCGCGCGCCCGCACCCGTCCGTCGGCCCCAACCAGCAGCGCCCACACGGGCACCCGCTGGACGAGGGCTGCCAGCAGTTCGTGCTCCGGCCTGGGGGAAAGGACTGCCCGCATGAGTTGGCGGTTGGTTTCGGCCAATTGCCGGAATACGCGGGCGTTGTCCGATTCCAGGAGCTGGGAGAACTCCAAGCCAATCGCGGCGAACGGCACGGACTCCGGGACCTCAAACAGGGTGAGGTTGTGCCTGCGACAGGCGTCGAGGAGGACGTCGGGGACGGCGTCGAAATAGGGCCTGATGCCGAATCCGAGCGCCGCTACCTTCGCACCCACCAGCCGCCGCACATAGGCGTCCACGCTGGCCGCCGAGCCGCCCTTCCCAAGGAAAGGCAGCCCGGCGGTCAGCAGGAACTCGCCCTCCGGAAGATATGGGGTCGGGTCCTCCAGCTCGCTGGGTTCCACCCATCGCAGCAGCGAGGCGCCGCTGCCGCCGTCGTGAAGCATTTTCAAATCGGGCGGCAGCTGCTCCAGGAACTGCTCAAGCGTGACGAAGCTGAGGCGGGCGGTGGCGGGCTCAGGCAACATTGTCCTGCCCGGCGGCTGCCGGCTCCTGGTAGTCGGGGCAGTCGTAGGCGGCGTCTGCTTCTGTCGCGGAGGTGTATACGCGCGGCAATCGCGGCGCAATCCTGTTGATGATTTCATCCCCGTGGCTGCCGATTGCAGCGCCCCAATCGTCGGCGCTCGCCGCACCGGTGGCCGGATCGCCAAACAACACCGCAGTATCGCCGACGTCGATCCCGGTCGCGTCAGGTCCGAGGTCCACCATGAACTGGTCCATGCAGACCTTGCCGATAACCGGGACGCTGCGGCCTCCGATGTTCACCACTGAGCGGCCGCTGATGCCTTTCGGGATGCCGTCCGCGTAGCCAAGGGGAATGAGGCCCAGATAGCGGGGTTCGTAGGTGATGGCCTGGTGCTCGTAGCTGACGCCCGTGCCTGCGGGGACCTTTTTGACCATCACCAAGGGGGCGGTGACGCTGAGGGCCGGCCGCAATCCGAAGTCGGTCGGGTTGAGGTGGTCTGCGGGAGCGAGGCCGTAGATTGCGAGTCCAGCCCGGACCATGTCGAAGTGGAATTCCGGGCGGTCCAGGATGTTGGCTGAGCTGGAAACGTGCCTCAGTTCGGGTTTGAGTCCGGCGGCGCGTGCCTCGCGGACGGCGTCCTCGAACTCCACAACAGCGCTGGCGTTCCCAGGATGCGCGGGCACATCGGCCCACGCCAGATGCGTCCAGATGCCGCGGACCAGCACCGTGCCGTCCACTTCCGCTTGCCGGGCATGAGCTACAAGTTCGGCCCAATCCTCCTTGCGCGCCCCGCCGCGGCTTAGCCCGCTGTCCAGTTCAAGATGTACGACGGCGGGACGGCCAAGGCGTTCGGCGATGCCTGCCAGCACCTGGAGTTGGTGGACGCTTCCGAGGGAGACATCGATGTTGTTTTCCAGTGCTTCCAGGATGGTGGCGCTCGTCTGGGATGCCAGATACAGCCACGAAAGGATCGGTTCTGTGATGCCGGCTTTACGCAGGGCGATGGCCTCGGTGAGCTGCGCGGTTCCGAGCCAGTCAGCGCCGGATTCAACGGCCGTGCGGGCTACTTCCACGAGCCCGTGACCGTAGGCGTTGCCCTTGACCACGGCCATGAAGAACGGTGCGTCGGTGCGGTTCTTCAGGGCATTGATGTTGTCTGAAATAGCGGACAGGTCCACTCTGACCTGACCGGAGAGGGCCAGCGAGCCGCCCTCTTGGTACTGTGCAATACGTCTCATGGTTGAACACTATAGGTCATTTTGCACCGTGGTGAGAGGTGGCTCACATGCCAGTCTTGTGGAGGGGAAATCGAAACTACTTTGAAGGGACGTCAAGGGTGACTGTGCCTGTGAACACTCAAACATCAACGGCAGCGAGCATGGCCAGGCCAAGCCTCGGTGCCCAACTCCTGCGCCGCAAGCCGATCGGGCAGATGGCTGACGAGGCCGGAACCGGCGAAGGCGGCACCCCGCTGGTGCGCAGCTTCGGGGTACTCCAGCTGACCATGATCAGCGTCGGTGCAACGCTGGGTACCGGGATCCTGGTGATCCTTGGCGAGTCTGTGCCGCTGGCAGGCCCGGCCATCTGGATCTCCTTCGTGATCGCTGGTTTGGCTGCTCTCTTCTCGGCAGTGTCCTACGCGGAGATGGCCGGGCTCGTCCCGGTGGCAGGCTCCAGCTACTCGTACTCCTACGCCACCATGGGCGAGGGCATGGCCTGGATCTGCGGTTGGTGCCTGGTGCTGGAGTATGCGGTCTCCGTGGCAGCTGTTGCAGTGGGCGCGGGCCAGTACGTGAACGAGACCCTGGCTGCGTTTGGACAGGTCCTGCCCGATGCCATGAGCCAGCCGCCGGGCGACGGTGGG
The DNA here is from genome assembly GCF_052114885.1 of Paenarthrobacter sp. 2TAF44. Classification (NCBI taxonomy): domain Bacteria; kingdom Bacillati; phylum Actinomycetota; class Actinomycetes; order Micrococcales; family Micrococcaceae; genus Paenarthrobacter; species Paenarthrobacter sp. 2TAF44. The sequence continues at coordinate 38,322 of NZ_JBFRFP010000005.1, forward strand.
GTAGTAAATGTTCCCGCCGTGGTGATCGTGGTCCTTGCCATGGCCCTCCTGGTTCGGGGCGCCCGTGAAAGCGCATGGATCAACACCGCGATCGTCATCATCAAAGTAGCCATCCTGATCTTCTTCTGCGCAGTAGCTTTCACCGCTTTCAACGCCGGTAACTTCGAGCCCCTCATGCCGATGGGTGCAGCCGGTGTCTCCGCCGCAGCGTCAAGCGTGTTCTTCTCCTACATTGGATTCGATGCCGCCTCCACTGCCGGCGAGGAAGCCAGGAACCCCAAGCGGGACCTGCCACGCGCCATCTTGCTCTCCATGGTGATTGTCACCAGCATCTATGTCCTCGTATCCATTGCCGCGATCGGCGCCCGTCCGTGGGGCTGGTTCGACGGCACGGAAGCTGCCCTGGTCCAGATCCTGCACGAGATCACCGGGCAGCCGTGGATCGCCCTGGTCTTCTCGGCCGGTGCAGTGCTTGCCATCGCCAGCATCGTGCTGACTGTCCTTTACGGCCAGACCCGCATTCTGCTCTCGATGTCCCGCGACGGCATGGTGCCCAAGGTCTTCGGCCGCGTCTCCCGCCGCACCGGCACGCCAGTCGCCGGAACCCTGATAGTAGGAACCGCCGTCGCGCTTACCGCAGGCTTGGTCCCGCTGGGTGCCCTGGCCGATGCAACGAGTATCGGTACGCTCTTTGCCTTCGCGCTGGTCAACGTCGCCGTGATCTATCTCCGGCGCAACCGCCCGGACCTTGACCGCAGTTTCCGGGTTCCGCTGTACCCGATCACTCCGATCCTGGGCACGCTGATGTGTGCCTTCCTGATGCTCAACCTCGGCGCTGACACCTGGATCACCTTCGGGGTTTGGATGCTGGTGGGCATCGCCATCTACTTCGGCTATGGACGCCGGAATTCCAAGGTAGCCGCGCTTAGCGATGAGGACTACCGTGAACTGACAACCAGGGCCGTGAGCCCGGAAACTGTGAAAGCCGCAAACTGATGACAATCGCTACCGAACTTCCCACAGCCGACGTCGACGCTTCCGCGGCGGAGGCAGGCGAAGCCCCCATCACCATGCTGAACCCGGACTTTCCCTTCAGCTATGACCATTACCTGGCGCACCCGGACGGACTCGGAAGCATTCCGGAAGAGCTGTACGGCACGGAAGTAGCCGTCATCGGCGCTGGCCTGTCAGGGCTGGTCACCGCCTATGAGCTCATGAAGCTCGGCCTCAAGCCCGTGATGTACGAGGCCGACCAGATCGGTGGTCGTCTTCGCACGGCGAGCTTCCCCTCGGCGCCCGGCGTCGTGGCAGATCTTGGCGGCATGCGCTTTCCAGTCTCCGGCAAGGCTTTCTATCACTACGTGGACCTTCTTGGCTTGGAAACGCAGGACTTCCCCAACCCGATGGCCCCGGCGACGTCCAGCACCGTGATCGAACTCGCGGGCAAGAAGCACTACGCCACCACGGCCGACGAGCTACCGGAATTTTTCCGTGAAGTGGCCGATGCCTGGAAGGCTGCCGTCAACGATGGCGCTGCGTTTGCTGAAATGCAGGAAGCTATCAAAGCCCGCGATACCAAGCGGATCAAGGAACTCTGGAACGTACTCCTGCCCGAATTGGACGAGCAAACGTTCTACGGATTCATCGCAGCCAGCAAGTCCTTCAAGGAAGCCGGCTTCGCGCACCGCGAAGCTTTCGGCCAAGTGGGCTTCGGCACCGGAGGCTGGGACACCGATTTCCCCAACTCCATCCTGGAGATCCTCCGGGTGGTCTACACCGATGCAGACGACCAGCACCGGCTCATTTCGGGAGGAGCGCAAAGGCTCCCCGAGGCGCTCTGGAACCACGCGCCGTCGAACCTTAAATACTGGCCCCAAGGCACGTCACTGTCGTCGCTGCACTCCGGCTCACCGCGCGGAGCCGTGGACAACATCCGCCGCGCGGACAACGGGGACCTGGTAGTCCGCGAAAACTGGGGACGCGAAGCCACGTACCCAGCGGTGGTGACCACCTGCCAGTCATGGCTGCTGTCCACGCGCATCCACACCGAAGAGGCGCTGTTCCCGGCCGAGCTGTGGACGGCGATCGAGCGCTCGCACTACATGCAGTCGTCCAAGACATTCGTGATGGTGGACCGGCCCTTCTGGAAGGACATCGATCCGGAAACCGGGCGCGAAGTCTTGTCCATGACGCTCACCGACCGCCTCAACCGGGCCACATACTTGCTCGACGACGGCCCTGACAAGCCCGCTGTCATCCTCTTGTCCTACACATGGAACGATGACGCCCTGAAGTGGCTTGCCCTGACTGCCGAAGAACGCGTCAAGCTGATGCTGCACTCGCTGGAACAGATCTACCCGGGCGTGGACATCGCCAGCCACATCGTCGGGCAGCCGATCACTGTGTCCTGGGAAGCAGACCCCAACTTCATGGGTGCTTTCAAAGCCAACCTGCCGGGCCATTACCGGTACCAGCAGCGGCTCTTCACCCACTTCAAGCAGGATCAGCTACCGGAAAGCCAGCGCGGCATCTTCCTCGCCGGTGACGACGTGTCCTTCACCGCAGGCTGGGCCGAGGGCGCCGTGACCACAGGCCTGAACGCCGTGTGGGGCGTAGTGAACCACTTGGGCGGATCCTCCGTTGCCGGCAATCCGGGTCCGGGGGATCTGCTGGACGAGTTCGGGCCAATTTCCCTGGACTAGTTGCGTTGCGGGGCCTGCTCTGCGTCCTAAACCAATCGCAGGGCCCACACCGCCCGGGTTCCCTCGCTGAGCTTGCGAAGTCAGGGAGGCGGTGGGGATGCAGAGCAGGCCTCGCATTTTTAAGACGCGTGCATTTCCCTGTGTGCCGCGGCGAGTTCCTTGTAGTGGGCGGCGTTGTGTTTGACGCCTTCGAACTCCTCGTCGGTCAATTCGCGGCGCACCTTTGCGGGGACGCCCGCTACGAGTGAGCGCGGCGGAATGACTGTGCCTTCAAGGACCACGGCGCCAGCTGCAATGAGCGAGCCCGTTCCAATCACTGCCCCGTTAAGGATGGTGGCGCTCATACCGATAAGGCAGTCGTCCTCCACAGTGCAGCCGTGGACCACTGCACTGTGTCCAATGGAGACACGCTCGCCAACGGTGCAGGGGAATCCGGGGTCGGCGTGCAGGACCACGTTGTCCTGCAGGTTGGAGCCGGCGCCGACGCTGATGGCAGCCGTATCGGCACGGACCGAAACCCCGTAAAAGGCGCTGGAGTCCTCGGCCAAAGTCGCTTTGCCGATGATGGAAGCGGTGGGCGCGACGAACGCAGATTCATGGATGGCCGGGGTGTCCCCGGCGAAAGTGTAAGAGGGAGCCATGAGCCCAGCCTAGTTGGGTGCGGGGGTGCGCAGGACCAGGAACTGGTAGTGCTGCGTCCAGTTGCCCGCGCCCGGCCCGGACTCGACACCGATACCCTCCGGCCAGGTCCGGAAATGCTCAATCGAGCCGTGCTCGCCGAAGATCCGCCGAAGGGTGTCGTCGCTGCGGCGACTGAAGAAACGTCGGGGTTCTTCCACGTCCTCCGGGTTGAGGACCTCTTCATCCTCACCTGACCAAAGCCCGACGGCGATTGGCGCACCAGCCGCGCTGACCCGCACAAGTTCGCTGACGACGTCGTGAATCCTGTTGTTGGGGACGTGTAGAAGGGTGCTCATGGTCCACACGGCGGAGAAGACTGAACCGGGAAACGGTAGCTCACGACCACTCGCAACCGAGCAGTCCAACCCGGCCGAGCGCGCCACGTGAACACTCTCCGAGGACAGGTCCACACCGGTGTAATGCAGGCCTGCACGGACAAACTCCAAGCCTTCCACGCCGGTCCCGCTGCCCAGCTCGAACACGGAATGCCGGTGCTCATCCTTCAGGAGGCGGATGAACCAATCCCGGCACTCGACCCTGTGCGGGGTGAGGGCCCGCGTGTTCCGGACGGGTGCTTGGCGGTCGTAGAAAACTGCGAGGTCAGCTTCGTGGTCAGCTTCGGGGATGCCCTGCATACCCCCAGCTTAGGAGTGGCGCTAGTTGAATACCACGGTGCGGGTGCCGTCCAAAAGAACGCGGTGTTCAGCATGCCACTGCACCGCCTGGGCCAGGGTGCGCCCCTCCACGTCGCGGCCCATCTGGACGAACTGGGCGGCAGTGCGGGCGTGGTCCACGCGGATGACTTCCTGTTCGATGATCGGCCCCTCATCGAGGTCGGCCGTCACATAGTGCGCCGTGGCGCCGATGATCTTCACGCCACGGGCGTGGGCCTGGTGGTACGGCTTGGCGCCCTTGAAAGAGGGGAGGAATGAGTGGTGGATGTTGATGGCCTTGCCGTTCAACTCCGTGCAGAGCTCGTTGGAAAGGACCTGCATGTAACGGGCCAGGACCGTGAGCTCGACGTCGTGCTCGGCAATAAGTTTCAGGAGTTCGGCCTCGGCCTGCTGCTTGGTCTCAGGTGTCACGGGAATGTGGTGGAACGGGATGCCGTAGAACTCCGCCAGCGACTCAAGGTCGCGGTGGTTGGACACGATGGCCGGAACGTCAATGGGCAAGGTGCCGGTCCGCTGCTGAAACAGGAGGTCGTTGAGGCAGTGCGCGTCCTTGGAGCACAGGATGATGGTGCGGACCTTTTCGCCGACAGGGTTGATCTGCCAGGTCATGCCGAAGGATTCGGCTACAGGCCGCAGGGCAGTGGCCAGTTCGTCCTGCGAGGACGCTGTGGTTGCCTCCACGCGCATGAAGAAGTTGCCGGTGCTGGGGCTTCCGTACTGCTGGGAGTCGGCGATATTGCAGCCGGCCTCAAGGAGGGCGCCGGCTACCGCATGGACGATGCCGGGGCGGTCCGGGCAGGAGAGTGTTACAACGAAAGCGGTGGAGTCAGTCACACGATCAAGCCTACCTGTGCTGCCTTGTTGTACTGTTAACGGGTCGCAACTGGCGTTGGGTGGACTACCACCAGGGAGCGGCAATCACGAAGACCACGGATCGTACGCCTGGGCCGAGGGTCATGTCTTACCGCTGCACGCACGTGACCGATCCCTCCGTCATCAAGGGGACGCGGGAATGCTGCTGCCGGTAGCCTGACCTGTAGCACCACCCGTTGCCTAGCCAGGAGATCTCCGTGCCTACCACCACCACTTCCGCGTCTGTCAGCAACCAGTCGCTCGCTGAGCTCGACCCCGAGATCGCAGCAGTCCTCGACCAGGAACTCGGCCGCCAGCGCGGCACCCTGGAAATGATCGCTTCCGAAAACTTCGCCCCGCGCGCCGTCATGGAAGCCCAGGGCTCCGTCCTGACCAACAAGTACGCCGAGGGTTACCCGGGCCGCCGCTACTACGGCGGTTGTGAATACGTCGACGTCGCGGAGCAGCTTGCGATCGACCGCGTCAAGGAACTTTTCGGCGCCGAGTACGCCAACGTCCAGCCGCACTCCGGTGCCCAGGCAAACGCCGCAGCACTGTCTGCCATGATCACCCCGGGCGACAAGATCCTCGGCCTCTCCCTGGCACACGGTGGCCACCTGACCCACGGCATGAAGCTGAACTTCTCCGGCAAGCTCTACAACGTAGCTGCTTACCAGGTTGAAGAAGACACCTTCCGCGTGGACATGGACAAGCTTCGCGAGCAGGCCATCGCCGAGAAGCCGCAGGTCATCATCGCCGGCTGGTCCGCTTACCCGCGCCACCTCGACTTCGCTGCCTTCCGCTCCATCGCCGACGAGGTCGGGGCACTCCTCTGGACCGACATGGCACACTTCGCCGGACTGGTTGCAGCAGGCCTGCACCCGAGCCCGGTCCCGTACTCCGACGTCGTCACCTCCACCGTGCACAAGACCCTCGCAGGTCCGCGTTCCGGTGTCATTCTGGCCAAGCAGGAGTGGGCCAAGAAGCTGAACTCCAACGTCTTCCCGGGCCAGCAGGGTGGCCCGCTCATGCACGTCATCGCCGCCAAGGCTGTTGCCTTCAAGATCGCCGGCAGCGAAGAATTCAAGGAGCGCCAGGAGCGCGTCCTCGAGGGTGCCAAGATCATCGCCGACCGCCTGAACCAGTCCGACGTCGCCGAAGCCGGCGTCTCGGTCCTCACCGGCGGCACCGACGTCCACTTGGTCCTGGTTGACCTGCGTAACTCGCAGCTGGATGGCCAGCAGGCTGAAGACCTCCTGCACTCGGTGGGCATCACCGTGAACCGCAACGCCGTTCCGTTCGACCCCCGCCCGCCGATGGTCACCTCCGGCCTCCGCATCGGTACGCCTGCCCTGGCTACCCGCGGATTCGGTGCCACCGAGTTCACCGAGGTTGCCGAGATCATCGCCACTGCGCTCGTAAAGGGCGCTACCGGCAGCGTTGATGCAGAGGCCCTCCAGGCCCGCGTGGACAAGCTCGCCGCCGACTTCCCGCTGTACCCGCAGCACGAGCAGTGGTAACCCGCCGCACATAAGCATCACCCGGGCGCTGGCCCGGAGCTAACGGGATCCGCCGCCACACCTTCGGCGGCGGATCCCGTTGGCATGAGCCAACAGGTCACCCTCCAGAAAGAGCAGATGGAATGACACAGTCCACCGCACAGATCCTTGACGGCAAGGCCACCGCCGCAGCCATCAAGGCAGAACTGACCGAACGCGTTTCCGTCCTCGCAGCAAAGGGCATCGTCCCCGGCCTGGGCACCATCCTGGTGGGTTCGGACCCCGGCAGCACCTGGTACGTCGGCGGCAAGCACAAGGACTGCGCCGAGGTAGGCATCCAGTCCATCCGCCGGGACCTGCCCGAGGACATCACCCAGGAAGACCTCCTGAAGGTTGTCCGGGAGCTCAACGAGAACCCGGAATGCACGGGCTACATCGTTCAGTTGCCGCTGCCTAAGCACATTGACCAGGACGTCATCCTCGAAGCCATGGATCCGAACAAGGACGCCGATGGCCTGCACCCCATGAACCTCGGCCGCCTGGTGGCCAACGTCAGTGGCGAAATGAAGTCCCCGCTTCCCTGCACACCCAAGGGCTGTGTGGAATTGATGCGCCGCCACGGCATCCAGCTCAACGGCAAGCGCGTCCTCGTAGTAGGCCGCGGCGTCACCATCGGCCGCCCCATCGGCCTCCTGCTCACCCGCAGGGAAGTCAACGCAACGGTCATCCTGGCCCACACCGGAACCGTTGATCTGCCCGCGGAACTCAAGCAGGCCGACGTCGTGATTGCCGCTGCAGGCGTGCCGCACATGATCAAGGCTGAAGACCTCAAGCCGGGCGCAATAGTGCTCGACGTCGGCGTCAGCCGCGTGGAGGACGCTAACGGCAAGGCTGTGGTCACCGGAGACGTGGACCCCGCAGCTGCCGACGTCGCCGCCTGGCTCTCCCCGAACCCGGGCGGCGTGGGTCCGATGACCCGCGCCATGCTGCTCGCCAACGTCGTGGAGAGCGCCGAGCGCGCAGCGGGCATCGCCTAGGTTCCTGCAACCACAGCAAGGCCCATTACGGGGCTAAGCTGCCGAAGATGCCGTGCGCACGGCATCTTCGGCAGGGAACCCTCGAAATGGCCTCGCGTACTCCTCCCGGAGTAGGCGCCCTGCTCCGTTAACCCGACGACGAACACCCGGAGCAAAGCTAGGCTCGGAGTATGCAGCCCCGATTCCCTGGACCCGAGAGCTCTCCTGGACCCCGGGGACTTCCAAGTCCAGGCCGTTTCGCAGGCCAAGGCCATTTCCCTGGACCTCAGAGATACGCAGGTCCGCGCCGTTTCGCGGGCCCACCCACGAGCTTCATCGTCATCACGGTGGCCCTCATCCAGGTGGCGGGGACGCTTTTTTCTGCGGGCCATCAGGACGCTTCACGGCCCTTGGACGGGCTTGCGATCCTGTTGCTGCTGGCCGGGCCTGCGGGATTGGCATTCCGGAGGCGGGCGCCGGCGGTCATGCTTCCCGTCGCCCTCGTGGCAACGGGCGCCTATGTTGGCCTTGGGTATGCGTGGGGTCCCATTGCGCTCTCACTGGCGTTGGCGATTGTGCTGACATCGTCCGCGGGTTTGCGGTGGCAGGCGTGGGCGGGGGCTGGTATCGCCGCTGCCGCCGTGGTGTTCGCGGCCACATTCAGCGGCGATCCCAACTGGCCGCTTCGCGCTTCGGCAGGGGTGGGATGGGCAGCCATTTTGGTGCTGATCGGACAGGGATTTCGACGCCGAAGCGAGCGGTTCGCGGAATACCGGCGTCGCCGTGAGGCCGCCCAGAAGGCCGAGCGCGATGAGTACCGCCTCACGCTGGCCCGCGACATCCACGATGTCGTGGCTCACTCCTTGTCCATGATCAACGTTCAGGCATCCGTGGCGTTACACGTGGGCTCGGATGATCCCCAGAAGCTCAGGCCCGCACTGGAAGCCATCAAAGCGGCCAGCAAGGAATCCCTCACGGAAGTCCGGCAACTCCTGGGCGTGTTGCGGGAGGACGTCCCGCTCGCCCCGGCGGCCCGGCCTACGCTGGCCAGGATTCCCGAACTCGTGAAGAACGCAGAGCTGGGCGGCTTGCAGGTGCGCTTCGAGGACCACTCGAACCATGAACTCGTCGGCCCGGCCCAGCAGGAGGCGGCGTACCGGATCATCCAGGAAGCGTTGACCAACGTCGGCAGGCACTCAGGTGCCCAATCCGCCGTCGTGCATCTCGCCCAGACTCAAGACGCGCTTACTGTCCGCATAGACGACGACGGCGCGGGCATGGGCGGGGCGGCCCCGGGCAACGGCCTCACGGGGATGCGCGAGAGGGCGGTCGCCTTGGGCGGGACGCTCACGCTGCATGAACTCCAGCCAGGGCTCCGGGTCGAAGCGGTCCTGCCCAGCCAACCATCAGAAGGAGCCCTTCAGTGATCCGCATCCTCCTCGCCGATGACCAGACCCTCATCCGGGCAGGGTTCCGCGCGCTCCTGGATGCTGAACCGGACATGGAAGTAGTGGCCGAAGCCGGCACTGGCAGGGACGCAGTGAGGCTGGCGGCGCGCGACAAACCGGACGTCATCCTCATGGACATCCGGATGCCGGACGACGACGGCCTCACCGCCACCCGCAGAATTCTTGCGGACCCGGCCCTGTCCAGCACGCGCATCATCATCCTGACAACCTTCGAACTCGACGAGTACATTGCCGAGGCCGTCCGTGCGGGCGCAGCTGGTTTCCTGGTCAAGGACACCGAACCTGCAGAGCTCATCCGCGCCGTCCGGGTAGTCCACGACGGCGACGCGCTGCTCTCGCCCTCAGTCACTCGGCGGATCATGGCACAGCTGGCGTCCCAGAGCCGGGCGGCAGGAAAGGTAATTCCCCTGGAGCAGGTGACGGAACGCGAACGCGAAGTCCTGGCGTTGGTGGGGGAGGGCCTGAACAATGCCGAGATCGCCGAACGCCTGTTCATCACGCCGCTGACCGCGAAGACCCATGTGTCGCGCATCATGACCAAACTGATGGTCCGCGACCGCTCCCAACTGGTGGTCCTTGCGTACGAATCAGGGCTCGTAAGGCCAGGCTGGAGCAGCTGACAGGCTGCCGGCGACTCCCAAGGGAGTATGGCGGTACCTGCAGGTGACTCCCGACGGCGGACGCCCAGGCTGCCGTCCACGGGCAGACTCAAACCAGAGCCGAAAGACGGTTCGCGCCGGGAATCGGCGGAGAGAGTTTGGATCACTGACATGTTCACCGCATTGACTTCAATCGTCGGGGAGACCACCACGCTCGGGGGAGCGCTGGCACAACTGCCGGCCACCGTCGTCGCGCACGGTCCCTGGGGTGACGGCACGTTCTGGCCGTTCTTCCTCCTGTTCCCGCTGTTCTGGATCCTCGTGATCTTCCTGTTCATTTTCGTAGGCCGGCGGGCGTGGCGCCGCAACCATCACTGGGCGGCAACCCAGGGCGCTGAGGGTGTGCTGCGCGAACGCTATGCTCGGGGCGAGATTGATGAGACCGAGTTCCGGCAGCGGCTGGAGGTACTGCGCTCGCAGCCGCCGTCCTGACCGGGACGAGGGAAAAACCGAGAGGGCTCTTGCAAAAATATCTGCAAGAGCCCTTTCACATATTCGTTGGCGCTACTAGTCTGCTGAGGGTGCACAATGAAGCAACCGGCTCTGCAACACACTCCGAATCGTGGCAAACCAGCTTCGACATGAACCCACCCACCGTCATCAGCGCGCGGAACCTCACCAAGACCTATGGCGAGCTCACAGCCGTGGACAACATCTCCTTCGATGTTCCGGCGGGGGAGTCCTTTGGGCTGCTCGGCCCCAACGGCGCGGGCAAATCCACCACCATGAAAATGATCGGCGGCGTCTCGCAGCGCACTTCAGGAACCCTGAACATCATGGGCCTGGATCCGGAATCCCACGGTCCCGAGGTCAGGGCACACCTGGGGGTCGTCCCGCAGCAGGACAACCTCGACGAAGAACTGAAGGTCCGCGAGAACCTGATCGTCTACGGCCGCTACTTCGGCCTGCCGCTGAGCTACCTGCGACCCAAAGCGGACGAGCTCCTGGAATTCGCGCAGCTCACGGACAAGGCCAATTCCAAGGTGGATGCGCTTTCCGGGGGAATGAAGCGGCGGCTCACCATCGCCCGGTCGCTCATCAACGAACCCCGCATCCTCCTGCTCGATGAGCCCACCACCGGCCTTGACCCGCAAGCCCGGCACATCCTCTGGGACCGCCTGTTCCGGCTCAAGGAAAACGGCGTCACACTGATCCTGACCACCCACTATATGGACGAGGCTGAGCAGCTTTGCGACCGTCTGATCGTGGTAGACAAGGGCAAGATCATGGCCGAGGGATCCCCGGCCAGCTTGATCCGCGAGCACTCCTCCCGCGAAGTACTTGAGCTCAGGTTCGGGTCCGAGCGGAACTCTAGTATCGGCGTCGAACTTCAGGGCATTGGCGAGCGGCTTGAGACACTGCCTGACCGCGTGCTCATCTACGCGCACGACGGCGAGGCCGCCCTGGAGCAGGTTTCCGCGCGCGGCCTGCGCCCTATGACGTCACTGGTGCGCCGTTCCTCACTGGAGGACGTGTTCCTGCGGCTTACGGGCAGGAGCCTCGTTGACTGAGTCGGTGAACAAGCCAATCACGACGGCGGAGCAGCCGTTGCGGGCACATTCGCCTGCCGTCTCGGCGGCCAGGGCGCGGCGTTGGGGTTCCTTTTTCTATGCGGAACAAGTGCTACGCGTCATGCGAAATTACGGCTGGTCCGTGGTTCTCTACAGCGTGGGGCAACCCGTGGCCTACTTGTTCGCCATGGGAATCGGGCTGGCCAGCTTGGTGGACGCGAACAGCGAATCCGTCTTCGGCGGCGTGAGTTACCTGGAATTTGTTGCACCTGCGCTGCTGGTGTGGGCGGCGGTCATGACTGCTTCCGGAGAATTTTCCTACCCCATCATGGATGGCTTCAAATGGCGGCGGGTGTTCTACGGGCCGCACGCTTCGCCTTTGGTACCGCAACAAATAGCGAGCGGCCACATCATGGCAAGCACGCTCAGGTTCCTGCTGCAGTCGGTGGTCTACTTGGCGGTGGTGGCCATGTTCGGGGCTTCGCCAAGTCCGTGGGGATGGGTGTCCGCGCTGGTTGCTACGGTCGCAGCCTTGTCCTTCGGCCTGCCACTCATGGCCTATGCCGCCAGCATCACACAGGACAAAGGACAGTTCGCTTTGGTGCAGCGGTTCATCGTCATGCCACTGTTTCTGTTCTCCGGGACGTTCTTTCCCCTGGACACGCTGCCGTGGGCTGTTCGTTGGATCGGCTGGATATCGCCTGTGTGGCACGGAACGGAGCTGGGGCGGGTCTTCACTTATGGCATGGACGAGAACCCTGTATTGACCATTACGCACGTGGTGTACCTCCTGGGAACGGCCACGATCGGCTGGCTGCTGGTCCGGCGCCAGTTCGTGAAGAGGATGGGCTCATGAGTATCCTGACCGGCGGCCACAGCGCCACGGATATCGCCCGGGAACGGAAGTTCGGCCCCCTCTACTCACGAAATGCCAAGGCCGTGGTTGCCCGTGGCCTCATGGCGGCCAAGTCCAGTACCTGGCTGGTGTTGTTGTCCGGGTTCTTCGAGCCGGTTCTCTTCCTGTTGGCCATGGGGGTAGGGATGGGCTCGATCGTGGGGACAGTCCAGGGGCCTGGCGGCGAGGACATCAGCTACGCGGCCTATATAGCGCCCGCACTCCTGGCAGTCTCGGCCATGAACGGCGCCATCTACGATTCCACCTGGAACGTCTTCTTCAAGATGAACTTCGCCAAGCTGTACCAGGGGATGCTTTACACATCCCTCGGGCCGTTGGACGTTGCCATGGGCGAAATCTTCCTGGCGCTGTTGCGGGGCCTTCTCTATGCCACCGGGTTCACCGCGGTGATGGGGGTCGTGGGCTTGCTGACGACCTGGTGGGCCATCCTGGTCATCCCTGCGTCGGTGCTGATTGCCTTCGGTTTCGCGAGCTTCGGCATGGGCATCACCAGCTTCATGAAGACGTTCCAGCAGATGGACTGGATCAACTTCTTCCTGTTGCCCATGTTCCTGTTCAGCGCCACGTTCTATCCGCTCAGCGTCTACCCGCAGGTCATCCAGTGGTTCATCCAAGCCATGCCCTTGTGGCATGGGGTTGAACTGCTGCGGCAAATCAGCGTGGGCTCGTTCAGTCCTGCGACAGCCATCCACGTTGCTTACTACCTGGTGATGATCGCGCTCGGGATCATGCTCACCACCGGACGGCTGCGCCAGTTGTTCTTGAAGTGACTCCATGTTCGCCGTCCGTGGAAGCGGCGCAGGCACCTTCGGGGGTTTGCGACAATTGACTCATGCAATCTCTCGGCGACCCGCACCCGTCCACGTCCTCGTCCGGTAGAGGCCTTTTCAAGGGCTTCCGTATCGGCGGCCTGGGGATGACCGTAGTCATCATCGCTTTCGTGGTGGCCGTTATTTTCGCGGCCAACCAGAACGATTTTGTGGGTTGGGTAGTTGCGGTGGTCGCCTTCGGCTGGCTCGCGCTCGCCACCTTCGTGGTATTCAGCATTCGAAGGGCCGCGCGGCGCGCCGGGGCAAAATTCAGCGAAGCGCAGGCCGCTTTCAACTCGGCAACCGGCCGCGCGCCGTCGTCGTCCTCGGCTGACAGCGGCGGCACCCGCGTGGTCGCCGAACGCAGCCAGGCCGATGAGGTCCGGGACCTCAAGCTGGACCATTCCTTCAAGATTGTCCAGGTGCAGGTCCGCGTTGTGGACGAAGAACGTGCCAAAGGCGCAGCAGCAAACCAGGACACCATCAACCGCGCGTTGGAAACCATCGCGATCACGGCCACCAATGCCCGGGACATGATCAAGTCCTCAGGTGGCTCGGACGAGCCCGTGGCCGGCACCATCATCGACTAGAGTAGACCGGGTGAGTATGGCATTGAAGAAGGACTTCCTTCGCATCGCATCGGTCAACGTCAATGGCCTTCGGGCTGCCTACAAGAACGGCATGGCGGAATGGCTGGAGCCACGCGAGGTTGACATCCTCTGCCTGCAGGAAGTCCGCGCTCCTGATGCGATTGTGAACACTCTGATCGGCGAAGGCTGGTACATCCTCCACGCTGAGGCTGAGGCAAAGGGTCGCGCAGGAGTTGCCATTGCATCACGCGAGGAACCCACCGGAACCAGGATCGGGATCGGCGATGACTACTTCGCCACCGCGGGCCGCTGGGTTGAAGCGGATTTCTCCGTCAAGAACACTGCAGGCGAATCCTCCACGTTGTCCGTGGTCAGCGCCTACGTTCACTCCGGTGAGGCAGGCACGCCCAAGCAGGATGACAAGTACCGCTTCCTGGACGCCATGACCACGCGCCTCCCCGAGCTCGCCAAGCACAGCGATCACGCGCTGGTAGTTGGCGACCTCAATGTCGGACACACCGAACTGGACATCAAGAACTGGAAGGGCAACGTTAAGCGTGCCGGTTTCCTGCCAGAGGAGCGCGCGTATTTTGACCGCTTCCTGGGTGAAGAAATCGGATGGAGGGATGTCCACAGGGGCCTGGCAGGAAATGTCGCCGGCCCCTACACCTGGTGGTCCCAGCGCGGAAAGGCCTTTGACACTGACACAGGCTGGCGCATCGACTACCACCTGGCGACTCCCGGACTTGCAGCGGCCGCGTTCTCGGCTGTCGTGGATCGGGCGCCTTCGTGGGACACCCGCTTCTCTGACCACGCACCGCTGGTAGTGGACTACCGGCTCTAAGCTTCACGAAAGTATTGCTCAATGACTAGCTCCATCACGACTGAAACCGGCACCCCAGCCGCCACACTGCCCAGCGGGAGTACCGTGACCTCCACCAAGCTTGCCGTTGGCGCCAAGCAGCGCGTCCTTTCAGGCATGCAGCCCTCGGCTGACTCGCTGCACCTTGGCAACTACCTTGGTGCTTTGGTCAACTGGGTTCGCATGCAGGACGAGTACGACGCCGTCTTCTTCATTCCGGATCTGCACGCCATCACCGTTCCGCAGGATCCCGCCGAGCTCGCCCGCCGCACCAGGGTCACGGCGGCCCAGTACATCGCTGGCGGAGTAGACGTGGAGAAGTGCACACTGTTCGTGCAATCGCAGGTCCCCGAGCACGCCCAGCTTGCGTGGGTACTGAACTGCATCACGGGCATGGGTGAAGCCGGCCGCATGACCCAGTTCAAGGACAAGGCACAGAAGCAGGGCTCGGACCACGCCAGCGTCGGCCTGTTCACTTATCCCATCCTGCAGGCTGCAGACATCCTGCTTTATCAGCCGCACGGCGTACCCGTCGGCGAAGACCAGCGCCAGCACGTTGAGCTCAGCCGCGACCTCGCCAACCGCTTCAACAGCCGTTTCGGCGAGACGTTCCAAGTGCCCGAGCCCTTCATTCAGAAGGAATCGGCAAAGATTTACGATCTCCAGAACCCCACGGCCAAGATGTCCAAGTCTGCCGAATCACCCGCGGGCCTTATCAACCTGTTGGATGACCCCAAGACCGTGGCCAAGCGCATCAAATCCGCCGTCACTGACACTGAGACTGAGATCCGCTACGACCGCGAAAACAAGCCGGGCGTCTCTAACTTGCTCACCATCTACTCGGCTATCAGTGGTACCCCAGTTGAGAAGATCGTGGCTGATTACCAGGGCAAGATGTACGGCCACCTCAAGGTAGATCTCGCCGAACTCGTCTCCGGACGTCTTGCTCCCATCCGTGAGCGGGCCAACGAACTTCTGGCGGACCCGGCAGAGCTGGACCGTCTCCTGGCTCACGGTGCAGACAAAGCCCGCGAGATCGCCTCCGCGACGCTCGCCGACGTCTACTCCAAGGTTGGCTTCCTGCCTTACCGCGGGGATGCCTACCGCACCGAGCAAGGAGTCCGCTAAGTTCATGTGCGCAGCTGGCCAGCTCAACGTCAAGACCGATACCCCTCAAGGCGTCGGTCCGGACGAATCGCGCCGGCCTGCTGTCACCGGCACCGATTGCGGTGCCGGTGACACCATGTGCGTTGGCGTGATCCTCGGCTTCCCGCCGGAGATCGCCCAGGAATTGCAGGCTTGGCGCGCATCCTTTGGCGATCCCATGGCCGAAGTCATCCCCGCCCACATCACACTCATCACCACCACGCCCACTCAGGACTGGGCAGCCACCCGGGACCACGTGCGCGAGGTGGCCCGCTCGCAGGAACCGTTCACCATCACCATTTCCGGCACTGGTTCCTTCCGGCCCGTTTCGCCCGTGGTTTTCGTCAACGTCGAAGAGGGCTTCGAAGAGTGCGTGCAGCTGCACGAAAAGCTCCAGACGGGTCCGCTTGAGCGTTTGCTTCCCTTCCCATACCACCCGCATGTCACCGTGGCCCATGATGTCGCCGAGGAAAATCTGGACGAGGCCGAAACGGTTCTGAGAGATTACCGGGCAACCTTCCCAGTGGTTAGCATGGGACTTTACGAGCACGACACCAATGGAATTTGGCAGCTACGGGAAGAGCTCGACTTTGGCGGCGACACTGACGAAACGCAGCAGGCGGAATCAACATCCACCGGCGGGAAGTCCTCCGCTGCCAACTGAGCTGGCAAAGCTAAAACTTCAACTTCTTCACAAGCGGCAGGACTGGGGCCACGCCAAGCGTGCCGGAGAAGGCCTGCCCAAGAGGGCCAGCGCCCTTCTCGCGCTCCTGCTCGCAAGGCTGAACACCAACCGGGCCATGCGCTCCTTCCAGAACTACACCCGCCAGCATGGGCCGCTTCTGAGTGCCGGCATCGGCTTCAACATGTTCTTCTCCGTCACGGGCCTCCTCACTACGGGTTTCGCCATCGCGGGAATCGTTTTGGGCGGCAATCCGGTCCTCGAAAACGCCGTGATTCGCAGCGTGGCCTCCGCAGCTCCCGGACTCCTCCAAGTCAATGGCGGTGAGGGACTGGTTGATCCGCAAACGCTGCTCAATCCCTCAGGTCTTGGATGGACCGCCGTCATCGCAGCAGCGGTAACCATCTTCACGTCCCTTGGTTGGATAGCCAGTGTCAGGGAAGGCCTGCGGGGTGTGACGGCTGCTGATCCGCTCCAGCGCAGCCCCATTCTGCAGAAACTGGTGGACGCCGGTACCCTCCTGCTCCTTGGTGTGATCCTCGTGGTCAGTGCCGGTGCATCCCTCATCTTTGGCACGGCTGCCGCCTGGATCTTCGACCTCCTCCGTTTGGACGAAGCAGTCGCGGCGCCCGTGGCCGCCGTCGTCAAGGTCGTCGTCCCCCTCCTGCTAAACTGCGCGACGGCGGCCGTGCTGTTCCGCATTGCAGGGGGCCTCAAGCTGGGGCGTCGGGCATTCATCGAAGGCGTCGCGCTGGCTGGTATCGGGACCACCGTGCTTCAGCTATTCAGCACCGAACTCCTCGCCCGGGCAGGACAAAACCCTGTCCTCGCCTCGTTTGCCATCATCATCGGCCTTCTGATCTGGTTCAACCTCGTGAGCCAGGTGTACCTCGTTTCCGCTTCGTGGGCCGCTGTCCGCGAGGCTGACCTGCAAGCGGGGGAGACCCCGCGCAAGAAGGTCCTCGGTTCACGCCGCGCAACACCCCAGACGTAATCATTCCCTTCGAATAGGACAACGCGGGGTCACTTATGGCCCATTCCGGATGGAAACATGGGCCATAAGTGACCCCGGGTTGCTACAGTCCGGCTACGGCGACCGGACCAGCCCCTCCCACGTAACGGTCCAGTCAGCCGGGAAACCTGGTGCGTGTCGATCCGGTCCGTTGTCCCAGCCCGCTGCCATGAGCGCGACGGCGGCGAGGAGCCCACCGTTCCCGGGCAAATAGAGCGGCAGGGAATCGGTTTGGCGGTTGTGCCCATTGGGAAGGAACGTGTTCTTGCCCGCACTGAGCAGTAAGGCGTCAACGGCGGCCTCAGGATCCTCGAGCCGGGCAGCCGTCATTGCCATTACTGGATAGTCCCAACCCCAGGTGCTGCCCCAATCCCAGTCCGCCAGGACATCCGACAGGGTGGCGCGCATGATGTCCGGATCAATCAAGTCCGTCCGAGGCAGGACACCAAGCGCGCACAGCATTGAAGGGTGGTCCGTGCGGATGGTGAAAGGCTCCACGTCGATCGCAGCGTAGACGCCGTCGATCACGCGTGGCGACACCATGCCATCTGCCACGTCGGACCATGCCTGCACAGGGTCCAGACCCAGCCGATCGCGCCAGGCAACTGCTGTCCGCAGGCCCCACTGCCAGTAGGCCAACTCAAATGTGGGATTGGTGACCTTGGCCCGGATCGAGCCGTAGCTTTCCTGTGCCGGAATCAAGGGCGGCCCCAACTCGAACCCACGCGACGTGGGATGTGCAAAGTCGGCCATGAAGGCCGCTGACTCAAACACGATCTCCGAAAATTCTTCCAACACCTCACGCCGGGGATTTGCCCGGTACACAAGCTCGGCCAAGTGAATGGGGTGTGGCTGCTGCCAGATCAGGAATGTCCCGATCGGACTTGGGCTTTCCCTGCCGTCCGGTCCGATCTGCTTGGGCCAGCGGACGCCGTCGAATCCCTGGGCCTTTGCAGTTTGGCGGGATACTTCCAGGACACTCGAGTACCACCGTAGCGATGGCAAGAGCAGCTCCACACGGTTCCAAAGCGCAAAGTGCGCGGCATGCCACCAGTGCATCTCCAAGTGGAAGCGGCCACGCCAGGAGTTGCATACGAGCCCGGTTTCCTGCGGAGGCAGCGAGCCTGAGCAGTTGATCGCCGTCAGATACTGGGAAAGGACAATCCTTCGCTCCAGTTCCTTGGCTCTGGGGTCCTCGGTCGCATCAAGCTCGATCGCGCCGCCCGAGTACCAGAAACCAGGCCAATAGGCCTGGGAAGCTGCGATCACGTTACAGGCAGGTGAAAGCTCGACGCCGGTCCGGTCAGTGGCCGCATGGCTTACCGCAGGTGTCGTGACCGTTCGCCTGTTGTTGCCTCGAGGGATGCAGTCGCCATCTTCCTCGGAAAGGAAGGCGACGGAGAAGTCCAGCACGTCGTTGGTGTCCGAACCTCCGGCCGTAGCAGGAGCTACTTGGAGTTGATGCTGTTCGGGCTGTTCCACTGTAAGGTTTTGGCCGGTGATCACCACCTGATAGCGGGCCTCGTCCAACTCGCGGTGGGCTGTCCATGTTGCGCAGCCACCGTGCTCATCGGACTTGACCGGGCCATCGAGCGAGGTGGTGTGGGCGTTCGGACTGTTCCAGTCAGCCGCGTCGTGCCACGCCTCGGAGCCATAGGGGAACCTGACACCGACGACCAAACCGGCACCAAGCGCCCTCGATTCCACGCGGACGCCGAGCTCATCACGGTCGGGGTGGCACGCCGTCGTAACCTTGACGGGGTGTCCTGCCAACGTGAAGCGGCTCGTCACCACTCCCGACCATAAATCGAGTGTTTGTTCGGCGTCGGTGATCTCCGCTTCAAGGATGGAGCGGACGGTGCCATTCTCAAGCCAGTGGAAGCCGATGCGACCCAGGTCCAGCCGATGCTGGTTCGCCCGGAGCCAGGTCTCAGCCGGGGATGTGACTGTCTCGCGATCGTTGACGATGCCACCCACCATGTCCACGTACGGCACTGGGCCGCGGGGGGAATCGTAGAGGACGGTCGAGCCAGCCAGGTCGTAGGGCTGTGCCGCCGGCACGGAGTGCCAACCCCATTGCGACTGGGTTCCCAGAAGCGTGCCCGCAGGGAGCTCATCGCGGGCGCCCACAGGGTAGGCCGCGGGAAAAGTCTGCAAGCCGGTGAGATCCAACGTGAAGGCGAACTCGCCATTGCCGACGGATACGGGGCTCCGCGCGTCAAGGTGTTTCTGACGGACATTATGGCGCTGGACGAGTGCCCTGCGGTCGATTGCAGGGGATTCGGACCTCTTGGGCAAGGCGGGCTCCTCGGTAGGTCAAATAGTTCATATCCAAAACTATTGACGAATATACACTCCCTTGATACGTTTCAGGAACCGTTTTCTTGAGCCTGAAAGAAGCTTACCCAATGACGCGTAGATCTCTCCGTACTATCCGCAAGGTAATAGCTTTCGTAGCAGCCTTCGGCATGATTGGGCTCACCGCAGCCTGCTCCAGCCCCTCATCCACCAACCAGCCCGAAGACGGCCCCGTGGAAATCCGATTCTCGTGGTGGGGCAACGCCACCCGTGCCGAACTGACCAACAAGGCCATCAAGGAGTTCGAGGCTGCCAATCCCAACATCAAGGTCAAGCCGGAGTATGGCGACATAGGAGGCTACTTCGACAAGCTCGCTACCCAGGTGGCAGCAAACGACGCCCCCGATGTCATCACCATGGGCGGTGCCTACCCGGCCGAGTACGCCAACCGCGGGGCCCTGCTGGATCTGTCCAAGGTGGACGGCTCACTCGACCTCTCCAAAATGGATCAGGGAGCCTTGGAAAACGGGCAGGTCCAGGGCAAGCAGTACGGCGTCTCCACTGGTGCCAACGCCTTGGCCATCGTAGTGAACCCCGCTGTTTTCCAGGCTGCAGGCGTTGCAATGCCGGATGACAGCACGTGGTCGTGGGATGACTTCGCAAAGACCGCCGAAGACATCACCGCCAAGAGCCCCAAGGGAACATACGGCACAGCCACCGTCCTCACGCATGACTCGCTGGATGCCTTCGCCCGCCAACGTGGCAAGTCCCTCTACACTCAGGACGGCCAGTTGGGACTGGACAAGGAAACTGTGCAGGACTACTTCGACTTCTCGCTCAAACTCAGCGAGTCAGGCGCGGCCCCCAGCGCTTCGGAAACCGTGGAGAAACTCAACGTCAGCACTGAACAGACACTTATGGGCATGGGGCAGGCCGGCATGATGCTCACTTGGTCCAACTCCCTGACCGCACTCAGCAAAGCCTCCGGCGCTGAGCTGAAGCTGCTGAAGTTGCCTGGGGAGACGCCCACGCCTGGCATCTGGCTGCAGTCATCGCAGTTCTACACCATCTCCGCGCGTAGCAAGCATACGGATGCCGCTGCCAAGCTGGTCAGCTTCCTTGTGAACAATGAGGCCGCAGCAAAGATCATCCAGAGCGACCGTGGCGTGCCCAGCAACTCCGGCATGCGTACGGCCATCAAGGATCTGCTCACGCCGCAGGGCAAGGCCGAGGCCGCCTACATCGACCAGATCGGGAAGATGGACTTCGCCCCTACGTTCATCGGTCCTACCGGTTCAACAGCAGTCTCCGAGATTACAGCTCGCATCAACACCGAAGTCCTCTTCAAGCGGCTGACCCCGGAGAAGGCCGCCGAACAGTGGCTTAGTGAGAGCAAGGCCGCCATCGGCAAATAGGACAACGCGGGGTCACTTGTGGTCCCTTCCAGAGGGAAACATGGGCCATAAGTGACCCCGCGTTGGTTTTAGGCGTCGCGGACTTCCAGATAGGGATCCGCCCAGGCGCTGATAATGCGTGCCACCCGGGCGGCCTGTCCCTTGCCCGTCAGGAGGTGCTCACTGCCCTCAAGCGAAATGAAGCTGCGGGGATGCCGCGCTGTACGGAAGATCTCGCTGGCGTTGTCGATGCCCACGGTGTTGTCAGTGGGGGAGTGCATCACCATCAACGGCTTGTGGAGGGTGCGGATGCAATCGCGCAGGTCAGCGCGTTCTACGTCCTCCACAAAGTGCCTGCGGACCTCCATGGGACGGCCGCCGAGGTCAACCACGGCGCTGCCGTCACGCAGGATGGAGTCAATCTCGGCGTCGAACATGTGCTCAACGTGCTTTGGCTCGTAAGGTGCGCCTACGGTCACCACGGCGTTGAGGTCAGGGATATCGCGCGCAGCGGCCAGCACAGCGGCGCCGCCAAAGGAGTGGCCCACCAGCAAGGAGACCGGCCTGTCCTGCTCCCGCATGAAGGCGGCGGCGAGGATGGTGTCAGCCACCTTGACGCTGAAAGATCCCGCGGACCATTCCCCGGCGGAGCCACCCAGGCCAAGGTTGTCGAACCGGAGCATGCCAACACCTTGCTCCGCGAGCCCTTTGCAGATCCGGGAAGCAGCGGGGCTGTCCTTGCCCAGGGTCAGGCCGTGCGAGTACACGCCCCAGCCGCGGACAGGCCCCTCAGGCACGTCCACGATGCCGGCGAGGGCATCACCCGTGCTTCCGGTGAAAGTGATCTTCTCAGAGCGTGGCACGCTGGTCTCCTTGCTTTTGCGGCTACCGGCCGGGGCGAGGTAGGCCAAATGATTAACGACGACGGCGCCACGCACCAAAAGTGGTGGGCGGCGCCGTCGTCGTGTGGTTCCTTAGGTGACCGGGGAACTAGATCTTGCGGGCGAGGATGGCCTGCTTGACCTCGGCAATTGCCTGGGTCACCTGGATGCCGCGGGGGCATGCTTCCGAGCAGTTGAAGGTGGTGCGGCAGCGCCACACACCTTCTTTGTCGTTCAGGATTTCCAGGCGCATGTCGCCGGCGTCATCACGGGAATCGAAGATGAAGCGGTGTGCGTTCACGATTGCGGCCGGACCAAAGTACTGGCCGTCGGTCCAGAAGACCGGGCAGGACGAGGTGCAGGCAGCACACAGGATGCACTTGGTGGTGTCGTCAAAGCGCTCACGGTCCTCAACGGACTGCAGGCGCTCCTTGGTGGGCTCGTGGCCCTTGTTGATCAGGAACGGCATGACTTCGCGGAAGGACTGGAAGAAGGGTTCCATGTCCACGATCAGGTCCTTCTCCACGGGGAGGCCCTTGATCGGCTCGACGGTGATGGGCTTGGTGGTGTCCAGGTCCTTCAGCAGCGTCTTGCAGGCGAGGCGGTTGCGGCCGTTGATGCGCATGGCATCCGAACCACAGACACCGTGGGCGCAGGAGCGGCGGAAGGAAACGCTGCCGTCGATCTCCCACTTGACCTTGTGGAGGGCATCCAGAACGCGGTCCGTGCCGTACATGGTCAGCTTGTAGTCATCCCAGCGTGCTTCGTCCGAGATCTCGGGATCGTAGCGGCGTACGCGCAGCGTGATGTGGAAGGTGGGAATTTCACCGTCGCCCGCAACACTTGCCGGGAGCTCGATCTTGGAAGCGGGCTCTGCCATTTCGGTCGTCATTAGTACTTACGCTCCATCGGCTCGTAACGGGTGAAGATGACGGGCTTCGTCTCAAGACGGATGCCCGCAACAGATTCCGCCGAGGAGTCGACGGTGACGGAAGTGTCCAGGTAAGCCATGGAGTGCTTCATGAACTTTTCGTCATTGCGGTCCGGGAAGTCTTCGCGGTAGTGGCCACCGCGGGACTCTTCACGGTGCAGGGCACCGACTGTCATGACCTTGGCCATGTCCAGCAGGAAGCCCAGCTCCACTGCTTCCAGGAGGTCCAGGTTGAAGCGCTTGCCCTTGTCCTGGACGGTGACGTTCTTGTACCGCTCTTCGAAGGAAGCGATGTCGCGAAGGACCTGTTCCAGCGATTCCTTGGTACGGAACACCTGCATGTTTGCATCCATGGTGTCCTGCAGTTCCTTGCGGATCTGGGCAACGCGTTCGGTGCCGTTGCCGGTCAGGAGGCCATTGAGAATGCCGCGGGTCATTGCCTCGGGGTCCTCGGGCAGCTCGACGTAGTCGGCTGTCTTGGAGTACTCCGCAGCGGCGATGCCGGCGCGCTTACCGAAGACGTTGATGTCCAGGAGCGAGTTGGTGCCGAGTCGGTTCGAGCCGTGCACGGAAACACAGGCAACTTCACCGGCTGCGTAGAGGCCCGGCACGATCGTGTCGTTGTCCTGCAGCACCTCGGTGGTGATGTTGGTCGGGATGCCGCCCATGGCGTAGTGCGCGGTGGGGAACACGGGGACAGGATCGGTGAACGGCTCCACACCCAGGTAGGTGCGCGCGAACTCCGTGATGTCCGGAAGCTTGGCCTCGATGTGGGCAGGCTCAAGGTGGGTCAGGTCCAGGAGGACGTAATCCTTGTTTGGACCACAACCACGGCCTTCACGCACTTCGTTGGCCATGGCGCGGGCCACGATGTCACGGGGTGCAAGGTCCTTGATGGTTGGGGCGTAACGCTCCATGAAGCGCTCACCCTCGGAGTTACGAAGGATGGCACCTTCACCACGTGCGCCCTCGGTGAGGAGGATGCCCAAGCCAGCGAGGCCGGTCGGGTGGAACTGGAAGAACTCCATGTCTTCCAGGGGGATGCCGCGGCGGAACGCGATGCCCATGCCGTCGCCCGTGAGGGTGTGGGCGTTGGAGGTCGTCTTGAAGACCTTGCCGGCACCACCGGAGGCGAACACCACGGACTTGGCCTGGAAAACGTGCAGTTCACCGGAAGCAAGATCGTAGGAGACTACGCCCGCTACACGCTTCTGCTTGTACGGGGTACCGTCTTCGCGCACTGCGTCTTCTTCGACGATCAGCAGGTCAAGGACGTAGTACTCGTTGTAGAACTCAACGTTGTGCTTGACGCAGTTTTGGTACAACGTCTGCAGGATCATGTGGCCGGTACGGTCGGCAGCGTAGCAAGCACGGCGGACAGGAGCCTTGCCGTGGTCACGGGTGTGGCCACCGAAGCGTCGCTGGTCAATCCGGCCCTCGGGCGTGCGGTTGAACGGCAGACCCATCTTTTCCAGGTCCAGCACGGCGTCGATGGCTTCCTTCGCCATGACCTCGGCTGCGTCCTGGTCAACCAGGTAGTCGCCACCCTTGATCGTGTCAAAGGTGTGCCACTCCCAGTTGTCTTCTTCGACGTTGGCCAGTGCTGCACACATACCGCCCTGTGCTGCACCGGTGTGCGAGCGGGTGGGGTAGAGCTTGGTCAGTACCGCTGTGCGTGCGCGCTGACCGGATTCGATCGCGGCGCGCATGCCGGCGCCACCTGCACCGACAATGACGACGTCGTACTTATGGACCTGCATACCAGATGCTCTCTCTTTCAAAAATTCAGATGGTCGGCGGAGGCTGCTCCGCTACGTCAGGCGAACCGGTGGACTCAAAGGAGTCACCGGAAGCGCCGTTACGGGGCCGGGCAGAAGCCGCCAGGCAGCTGAACGCCGTCGACGACGGGGCACGGGTTGAACGTGAAGATCACCAGGGTGCCGAGAATGATGATGACAGCCGTGGCTGCATAGAGGACTACCTTGAGCCAGAAGCGCGTGGCGTCCTTTTCAGCGTAGTCGTTGATGATGGTGCGGACGCCGTTGGTTCCGTGCAGCATGGCAAGCCAGAGCATGGCGAGGTCCCAGAACTGCCAGAAGGGGTCCGCCCACTTACCGGCGACGAAACCGAAGTCGATGGCGTGGATACCCTCACCCACCAGCAGGTTCACGAAGAGGTGGCCGAAGATCAGCACCACCAGGACGATGCCGGAGAGGCGCATGAAGAGCCAGGCGATCATCTCGAAGTTGCCACGGCTGGGGCCGGTGCGGTTGTATTTCGGAGCAATCTTGCCTGCACCGATTTTTCCGCTGCGGGGGGATTCGATCGTGGTCATGGTCTAGTGGCCTCCCAGCGCGAGGGAAAGGTGGCGGATAGCGAAGCCGGCGAACGTGACCAGCCACAGCGCAAGCACGATCCACAGCATTTGGCGCTGGTACTTCGCGCCCTTCTTCCAGAAGTCGATGGCGATCACACGCAGGCCGTTGAAGGCGTGGAAGATGATCGCGGCGACCAGGCCCGTTTCACCCAGGGCCATGACGGGGTTCTTGTAAGCACCAATGACGGCCGTGTAGGCCTCAGGGGACACGCGCACCAATGAGGTGTCCAACACATGGACCAACAAGAAGAAAAAGATCACTACACCGGTAATACGGTGTCCAACCCAGGACCACATGCCTTCACGGCCGCGGTACAAGGTGCCAGCTGGTTTTGTCGGCACTGATTAAACCTTCCTGCAACACAGCGGCGCTGGCATGGGATCCATGCGGGGGGAACGCCTGCTGCGAGAGCACTCGTAGCTCACGCCTAAATCTAGGCTTCGCTACCAGCTTATTCAATTTAGGACGCGCTTCTCTGGTTGTTAATTCCATGTTTCCTGCCCGTATTTACGCGATATTTGGGCAATTTCCCCTGCTTCATGAGACGAAGGCCACATGTGTGGCGGACTGCGGGGCTTTGCAGCCGCGTCCGATAAAGTGTTGCGGTGAGTACAGAAGACGCGACATTCCCGGAATCTCCATTGAACCGCTTCCACGCGGTTATTCCGGCGGGCGGTGTGGGGACCCGGCTGTGGCCACTCTCGCGTGCCGCTGCGCCCAAGTTCCTCCATGACCTGACCGGCTCCGGCAGCACGTTGTTGAGGGCCACCTATGACCGCCTTGAGCCGCTGGCCGGTGAGCGGGTGCTCGTTGTGACCGGCGAGGCACACCGTGCCGCTGTATGCCGGCAGCTCCCCGAAGTGGGCGATGACGAGCTGGTGCTCGAAAGCGAGCCCAAGGACTCCGGTGCTGCCATCGGCTTGGCCGCCGCAATTCTCCACCGCCGCGACCCGGAGACCATCATGGGTTCGTTCGCCGCAGACCAAGTGATCAGCCCCGACGATCTGTTCCAGGACACTGTGCGTGAGGCAATTTACACCGCTGCCACGGGCAAGATCGTCACCATCGGCATCAAGCCCACGCACCCCTCCACCGGCTTCGGCTACATCCGCTCCGGTGCAGCACTGAACGTGGAAGGTGCTCCGAACGCCCTTGCTGTGGCTGAGTTTGTTGAGAAGCCGAGCCAGGAAGTTGCCAACAAATATGTGGAGGCAGGGGACTACGTCTGGAACGCAGGCATGTTCGTTGCTCCCGTAGCGCTCATGCTCCAGCACCTCGAAGCGAACCAGCCGGAGCTGTTCAAGGGCCTTCAGGAAATCGCCGAAGCCTGGGACACGCCCCAGCGCGCCGAAGTTACCGCGCGTGTCTGGCCCACACTGCCCAAGATTGCGATCGACTACGCCGTTGCCGAGCCGGCAGCGGCAGCCGGCGATGTCGCCGTCGTGCCTGGTACTTTCCGCTGGGACGACGTTGGCGACTTTGCCGCAATCGGCCGCCTGAACAACGCAGGCGACGTCGATGAAGTGACCGTTCTTGGCGAAGGTGCCCGCGTGTTTGCCGAGAATGCGAGTGGTGTGGTGGTTTCCGATACCAAGCGCGTGATCGCCCTAATCGGCATCAAGGACGTGGTCATCGTGGACACGCCCGACGCACTCCTGGTCACTACAAAGGAACATGCCCAGTTGGTCAAGGGCACTGTTGATGCCCTCAAAGCCAGTGGCGATACGGACGTCCTGTAGCAATCCCTTATACCGTGAGCCACCTCTTTGGTTGTCCTGCGCCTGAACGCAGCGTAACCAAGAGGTGGCTTTCGTTCTTCGGAGGCCGTGGATGGCTAGAGTTGTGACGTGCGCAATTACACCACTGAAACCGAGCCCACCCCCGTTGTAAGTCCGTGGGTGGATGAGCTGCTGCCTGGACTCATCGATTTCAGGCGGGACCTCCACGCACACCCTGAACTCTCCTTCAAGGAATTCCGCACCACGGACAAACTCGTGGAGCGGCTCGAAGCTGCCGGATTGCAGCCGCGTCGCCTTGAAGGCACCGGGCTCACGGTGGACATCGGAGAAGGTCCCATTGCCACTGCACTGCGTGGTGACATCGACGCCTTGCCCATCATCGAGGAAACGGGTCTGCCGTTCGCTTCGAAGAACCACGGCGTCACCCATGCCTGCGGGCATGACGTCCACACCACCACCATGCTCGGCATTGCCTTGGTGCTGCAGCGGATGCACAAGAACACCCCGCTGGGCGGCACTGTCCGCATTATCTTCCAGCCGGCCGAGGAGACCATGCCCGGCGGTGCTTTGTCCTGCATCGAGCAGGGTGTGCTGGAAGGCGTTCCCCGTATCCTTGCGTTGCACTGTGATCCCAGGATCAACGTCGGCAAGATCGGCACCCGGATCGGGGCCATCACCTCGGCATCGGACACCATTAAGATCGAGCTCACGGGCCGCGGTGGCCACACATCCAGGCCGCACCTGACGGAAGACCTCGTCTTTGCCCTGGCGCAAATTGCGGTCAACGTACCCGCCGTGCTCTCACGCCGCGTGGACGTCCGCAGCGGAGTGTCCGTGGTGTGGGGCCAGATCTCGGCAGGTTCCGCACCCAACGCCATTCCCGGCACTGGCTACATGGCGGGCACCATGCGCTGCCTGGACCGGGATGCCTGGCACAGCGCGGGCGAGTTGCTGGACGACGTCGTAAAGCAGGTTGCCGCTCCTTACGGCGTGGATGTGCACCTGGAGCACACGCGAGGCGTTCCTCCCGTGGTCAACTCGGAGCACGAGACAGCCTTGATTGAAGCCGCAGCGCGTGCCGAACTTGGCGAGAACGCCGTAGTCCTGACGCCCCAGTCGATGGGTGGCGAAGACTTTGCCTGGTTCCTGGCCGACCTTCCGGGAGCCATGATGCGGCTCGGCACGCATACGCCTGGCGGCGAGGAATACGACCTTCACCGTGGCGACTTCATCGTGGATGAACGCGCCCTCGGCTACGCCATCCGCGTCCTCACTGCTGCCGCGCTGCGGACGATCCGCGACCTCCAGGACTAAACCCAACTAAGGGACAGCACGTGTTCCACTGAGCACTCATTGGGACATGTATTGTCCCCTAGTTGGGCCAAGTTGAGTTGTGCACAATTGAATTGTGCACTATCGTTTCATTCATGAGTGATGCACCCCGCCTTCGCCACCAAGTCTGCTTTGCGCTGTATTCGGCGTCCAAGGCCGCGACGGCGGTCTACCGCCCCGTGCTGGACGAGCTGGGTCTTACCTATCCGCAGTACCTGGTGATGTTGGTCCTCTGGGAGCAGGAACCGCGCAGCGTGCGGGAACTTGGCGCGGAGCTCGGGCTCGACTCCGGCACGTTGTCGCCTCTCCTGAAGCGCCTTGAAGGCCTTGGGCTCGTTGAGCGCCATCGTTCCGTTGAGGACGAACGACGGGTGGATGTCGTCCTGACCGATGCCGGCAGGGAGCTGAGCACCCGCGCCCAGGCCGTCCCCAAGCGCCTCGCTGATGCCGCCGGCCTCTCCACGGAGGAGATTGAGCAGTTGCACGCGACGCTCGGCAAACTCACCGCGGCACTGCAGAAGTCACTCTGAGAATTTTCAAGCCACACACAAGCCCACTGATGTCCAAGAGATAAAGGAAGATTCGTGAAGACTCTCTACACTGCCGAGGCTTTGGCCTCCGGCGAAGGCCGCGATGGCAACGCCCGTACCAACGACGGCAAGCTTGACGTAGCCCTCGCCAGCCCGATTGAGCTGGGAGGCAACGGCCAGGGCACCAACCCCGAGCAGTTGTTCGCCGCCGGCTACGCGGCATGCTTCCACTCCGCCCTGCGCCTGGTGGGCCGCAAGGAACGCGTCGACCTCAGTGATTCCGCCGTTGCCGCCAAGGTCCACTTCGGGGCCCTCACTGACCGCGAGGGCTACGGCTTGGCCGCCGAACTGGAGATCGCCCTGCCCGCCCTGGATCGCGGAACGGCCGAGGAACTGATGGCCAAGGCGCACCAGATCTGCCCCTACTCCAACGCCACCCGCGGCAACATGGCCGTAGACCTCAAGCTCGTGGAGTTCGCAGCATGAGCGCCGCTACCAGCACGCCGGTGGAAACCCGCGAAATCCAGCTCGCCTCACGCCCGGTAGGACGCCCTGCCCCGGAGAACTTCCGGCTGGCCGCCTCCGGCCTCCCGGACCTTCAGGACGGCCAGGTCCTGGTCCGGAACCAGTTCATGTCCGTGGATCCCTACATGCGGGGACGCATGAATGACGTCAAGTCCTACTCGGCGCCTTTCCGCCTGGATGCAGCGCTCGACGGCGGTGCGGTAGGTGAGGTGATCGCGTCCAGGTCCGACGCGCACAAGGTGGGCGACGTCGTCGTGCATCAACTGGGATGGCGCGAGCATGCGGTGGTGGACGCGGCTGCGACAACCACGGTTCCAAGCGGCCTTGCTCCAACATCGGCGTTCCTTGGTGCTTTGGGCATGACGGGCCTGACCGCTTATGCGGGCCTGCTCAAGGTGGCCGAGTTCAAAGAAGGTGATGTCGTCTTCGTATCCGGTGCGGCCGGCGCTGTGGGATCCATGGTGGGCCAGATTGCCAAGGCATCCGGAGCCAGCAAGGTGATCGGCAGTGCCGGTTCTGCCGAAAAGGTCGTCAGGCTGCTGGAGCTCGGTTTCGACGCCGCCTTCAATTACAACGATGGCCCGGTTCTTGATCAGTTGCGTGAGGCGGCGGGGGAGCGCGGCATCGATGTGTACTTCGACAATGTGGGCGGCGAACACCTCGAAGCCGCTCTGGCCACTCTCACTGTTGGCGGGCGCGTGGCCATGTGCGGTGCCATTGCGCAGTACAACTCCACCGAGCCGCCGGCCGCACCAAGGAACCTGGCCCTGGCGATTGGCAAGCAGCTGACCCTGCGCGGATTCCTGGTGGGCGGCCAGCGTCAGCACGCGGCCGAATTTGCCGAAAAGATGGCCGGTTGGCTGGCCGACGGGACCGTCCGCTACGACGAAACGATCGTGGACGGCCTGGAGAACGCACCGCAGGCATTCATGGATCTGCTGGACGGCGCCAACACCGGAAAGATGCTCGTCAGGCTCTGACATTGGGGGTGGGCCGGGTGTGACTTGCGCACCCGGCTACTGCTTGGTAACAAAAGGTCAACAATCTGCCCTTGGGGACTGAATTGTGCTACCTGCGTGTGGTCCACGCCACTAGTGTTGAGGGTATCAAGGCGCTTCGGCGCAGTGCTGCGAACTTCAGTGAAAACAGAATTTCTGCCTCGGGTATTCGAAACGGACACTCATTGACCATCCGTCGTAGCGCGACTCACTTTCTTCCTGGAGGAAAATTGAAGAACCCACTGCGTGCCACCCTTAGGCGCGGTTCTATTAAGCGCGGTTCAATGGCCGGTATTGCAACTGCAGGAGCGGCAGCGCTCCTGCTCAGCGGTTGCGGACAGGCTCCCGACGCCGGTTCGGCCAGCCCGACCAAGAGCGACTACATCGGCTGCATTGTGTCCGACTCCGGCGGATTCGATGACCAGTCCTTTAACCAGTCCTCCTTCGAGGGTATGCAGAAGGCCGAAAAGGACCTTGGCATTACCATGAAGTCGGCTGAGTCCAAGGCCAACAGCGACTTCGAGACCAACCTCAACGGCATGGTTTCCGCTGGCTGCAATCTGACCGTCACGGTGGGCTTCCTCCTGGGCGACGCCACCAAGGCAGCAGCGCAGAAGAACACCGACAAGCACTTCGCCATCATTGACTTCTCGTATCAGGACCCCATCGCCAACGTGAAGCCAGTGGTCTATGACACCGCCCAGGCTGCGTACCTCGCAGGCTACGCTGCTGCATCCGCAAGCAAGACCGGCAAGGTCGGGACCTTCGGCGGCATCAAGCTCCCTACGGTCACGATCTTCATGGACGGGTTCTACGACGGCGTCCAGGCCTACAACAAGGCCAAGGGCAAGTCCGTCCAGGTAGTCGGCTGGGATAAGGCCACCCAGGATGGCTCGTTCACGGGCGACTTCGAGAAGCAGGACACCGGCAAGCAAATCACCAAGAACCTCCTGGACCAGGGTGCGGACATCATCATGCCCGTGGCAGGCCCGGTGGGTAAGGGTGCAGGGGCAGCCCTCAAGGAAGCCAAGGCCGCCGGCAAGGACGTCAAGCTCATCTGGGTTGACTCCGATGGCTACCTCACCGCTCCTGAGTACAAGGACCTCATGCTGACCTCCGTGGTCAAGCAAATGGATGACGCCGTCGAAACGGTGGTGAAGGACGACAAGGAAGGCAAGTTCAGCAACGAAGCCTATGTTGGCACCCTTGCCAACAAGGGTGTTGCCATTGCACCGTTCCACGACCTCGATTCCGCAGTCCCCGCCGAGACGAAGTCCGAGCTCGATGCCCTGAAGGCGGACATCGTGTCCGGCAAGCTGGTTGTTGAATCAGCGGCAAGCCCCAAGAAGTAACAATTTCCTGGACGCGCCGCCAGTACCGAGTGCCGGTACTGGCGGCTCGTTTTTGCCCTGACCAGCGCCTATATTGCGGGGCCCCAGCGCCCATATTGCGGGCCGCAGCGCCTATCTTGCTGGCCCTCGCAAGAATAGGCTTCTGCTCAAAGCCAATGGCTTTGAGCAGTACAGCCGTCCCTCGGACTCAAAGAACGGTGGGAGTTGTGAAACTCGAATTGAAGGGGATCTCGAAAGCTTTCGGGACCTTCTACGCCAACCAAGACATCGACCTCGTGGTCGAATCCGGCCAGATCCATTGCCTCCTCGGCGAAAATGGCGCCGGAAAATCAACCCTCATGAACGTGCTGTACGGACTCTATGAACCGACGGCCGGACAAATCCTCGTTGACGACAAGACGGTCAACTTCCGGGGCCCGGGCGACGCCATGGCCGCCGGTATTGGCATGGTCCACCAGCATTTCATGCTGGTTCCCGTCTTCACTGTCGCCGAAAACGTGGCCCTCGGTGCGGAGCCAACGTCCTTTGGCGGCGTCCTCAGCATTGAAGAAACCCGGAAGAAAATCCGGGACATTTCAAAGAAGTACGGCTTCGACGTCGATCCCGACGCCCTGGTGGAGGACCTCCCCGTGGGCGTCCAGCAACGCGTCGAGATCATCAAGGCGTTGGTCCGGGAGGCCAAGGTGCTCATCCTGGACGAACCAACGGCAGTCCTGACGCCGCAGGAAACGGATGAGTTGCTGGACATCATGCGCCAGCTCAAGGCAGCCGGCACATCGGTCGTGTTCATTTCGCACAAGCTTCGCGAAGTGAAGGCCGTCTCCGACGTCATCACGGTAATCCGCCGCGGCAAAGTAGTAGGCGATGCTCCACCCACGGCCTCAGCCACGGAACTTGCCTCCATGATGGTTGGCCGCCCCGTGAGCCTGACCTTGGACAAAGCCGCAGCCCAGCCAAAGGAAACAACCTTCGTTGTGAAGGACCTGACAGTCCGCGCCCCCAATGGAACCAACGTGGTGGACGGCATCAGCTTCGACATCGCCCAAGGTGAGATCCTCGCCGTCGCGGGTGTCCAAGGCAACGGCCAGACGGAACTTACGGAAGCCATCCTCGGTATCCAGCCGCACGTCACGGGATCCGTGACGCTGGACGGCAAGCAGCTCCTGGGCCTGCCGGTCAAGGACGTGCTGCGCTCCGGCGTCGGCTTTGTCCCGGAAGACCGCACAGTGGACGGGCTGGTAGGCCCCTTTTCCGTTGCCGAGAACCTGGTGCTGGACCTTTACGACCAAGCACCGTTCGCAAGCGGCATCAGCATGAAGCCCTCCAAAGTGGCAGAAAATGCCGAAGCCAAGATCCAGGAGTTCGATATCAGGACGCCGTCGGCGGGAGCTGCGGCAGGAACCCTCTCCGGTGGCAACCAGCAAAAGGTGGTTATGGCCCGCGAGTTGTCCAGGCCGTTGCGGCTGTTCATCGCAAGCCAGCCCACGCGTGGCGTGGATGTTGGCTCCATCGAGTTCCTGCATAAGCGCATAGTTGCGGAGCGGGACGTTGGAACACCCGTGATGATCATTTCCACGGAACTCGATGAAGTGATCGAACTCGCGGACAGGATCGCGGTGCTTTACAAGGGGAAGCTGGTGGGCATTGTCCCTGCCGGAACTCCCCGTGACACCCTCGGCCTGATGATGGCTGGCGTCGGCCCGGAAGGAGGCTCCCATGACGAGTAAGGACCAGACCCCCAGTAAGGACCAGACTCCCAGCAAGGACGAGACCCCCGAGGAATCTGCCTCGGAAGTACGTGCGGCGGACGTCGCGCTGGACACCGCTGGCGGCACGTTGGAACCGTCCATCGTTCCCGTGTCCTCTCAGAGTGGGGACACCGGTCACCGGCAAGCCAGCACGATGCGCAGGATCGTCATGGGCAACGGCTTCGTGTCCGTCCTGGCGGTTATCGTGGCGCTGTTCCTGGGCGGTTTGCTCATTGCCAGCACGGACAAGAAGGTTTCCGAGAGCGCGGGTTATTTCTTCGCGCGGCCCAGCGATTTCCTGCTGGCGTTGTGGAATGCCATGACCAAGAGCTACGTCGCGTTGTTCCAGGGCTCGGTGTTCAACCCCCGCGAAGGCTTCATGCCCCTGCTTGAAACAATGACGGTAGCCACGCCACTGATCTGTGCAGGCCTCGGCGTTGCCTTGGCCTTCCGCGCCGGCCTGTTCAACATCGGCGCCCAAGGCCAGATCATCATCAGCGCAACGCTGGCTGCCTATGTTGGTTTCACCTGGCACTTGCCGTTCGGGCTCCACCTGCTGCTGGTCATCATCATGGGCGTCCTCGGCGGCGCTGCCTGGGGTGCGATAGTTGGCATCCTCAAAGCCCGGACCGGCGCGCACGAGGTCATCGTGACGATCATGCTGAACTACGTCGCGTTGTTCCTTTTGGACTTCCTCCTGAACACCGCGGCCTTCCGGCGCCCGGGGGACAACAGCCCCATCTCACCCCGGCTGGATGAGACTGCCACTTACCCTGTGCTCATTCCAGGTTCCCGGCTCCACCTGGGTTTCCTGGTGGCCGTCCTGCTGACATACGGCGTGTGGTG
This sequence comes from Paenarthrobacter sp. 2TAF44, assembly GCF_052114885.1. Classification (NCBI taxonomy): domain Bacteria; kingdom Bacillati; phylum Actinomycetota; class Actinomycetes; order Micrococcales; family Micrococcaceae; genus Paenarthrobacter; species Paenarthrobacter sp. 2TAF44. Next base: position 72,354 of record NZ_JBFRFP010000005.1, read on the forward strand.
GATGCTGAACCGCTCCACCATTGGCTTTGAGTTCCGCGCAGTTGGTGCCAACCCAGTGGCCGCGCGCACGGCGGGCGTCAAGGTACCCCGCGCCACCATCCTGGTGATGGCTTTTGCCGGCGCCCTCGCTGCCTTCGGTGGCGTTGCCCAGGTGGCCGGCACCGAAAAGGTATTGACGGGCGGTGTTGCAGCCCAGATTGGCTTCGACTCCATCACTGTTGCACTGCTTGGCCGAAGCACTCCATGGGGAACGTTCTTCGCGGGCCTGCTCTTCGGTGCTTTCCGGGCCGGTGCGGTTCAGATGCAGATCCAAACGGGAACGCCGATCGACATCGTGCTGGTGGTCCAGTCCCTGATCGTCCTGTTCATCGCGGCGCCGCCACTGATCAGGTCGGTTTTCCGGCTTGAGCCCAAGAAGAAGAACAAGACACCGAAGGCCGCTCGGAAAGCTGCCCTTGCCAACGCCACCGGAGGTGCCAAGTGAGCGCAACATCCACCGCGCCCCTAGCGGGAGCAACAGCATTACCCGGGCTGCGGCCATCCTTGAAGGTCCCGGTTTCGCTTGGCGTCCTGGCACTCATTGCCCTAGTGTTCTTCGGCCTCTTGGGTCCGGACCAGACAGCAGAAATGAAGATCAGCGATCCCGGCGACGCCTTTGCCGTCCCGGCGCTGGCGATTCCAGGCAAGGTGGGTGGCATCGTCCTGGCCATCGTGCTCCTGGCCATGGCCGCTTACTCGATCTACTTGTGGACACGGGGTGAGCGATCCCCGAAGTGGCTGCCGATCGCCTTCGCGGTGGTCTTCGTTTTCGCCTTGCTGGTATGGATTGTTGCCGGCGCACGGCAGCCGTCCATCTCCCTTGCCGGCCTCATTGCGGGTTCGGTGACCTTGGCTGTTCCCTTGGTTTTTGGCTCCCTTTCCGGCGTCCTGTGCGAGCGGGTGGGCGTGGTGAACATTGCCATTGAAGGCCAGTTGCTGGGCGGAGCTTTCACCGCCGCCTTGGTGGCAACGGTGACTGGCAGCCCCTATGTCGGGTTGATTGCTGCTGCAGCCGCCGGTGCCGCCGTGTCCATGGTCCTCGCGGTCTTCAGCATAAAATACCTCGTCAACCAGATCATTGTGGGCGTTGTGCTCAATGTGCTGGTCTCCGGTCTCACCGGCTTCCTGTTCGGCACAGTCATGGTGACCAACAAGGAGCAGTTCAACACCCCTGGCCGCCTGGATATCCTGCCGATTCCATTCCTTTCGGATATTCCCATCATCGGGCCCATCCTGTTCAAGCAGTCCATCGCTGGCTACCTCATGTATGTGGCTGTAGCAGTGGTCTGGTTCGGCCTGTTCAAGACCCGTTGGGGCCTGCGTGTCCGCGCTGTCGGCGAGCATCCACAGGCTGCGGACACCCTGGGCATCAACGTCAACGCCACCCGCTTCTGGAACGTGACGCTGGGCGGTGCGATCGCCGGCATCGGTGGTGCCGTGTTCACGCTGGTGACCATCGACTCCTTCACCAAGGAAATCTCCGGTGGCCGTGGCTTCATCGCCCTCGCTGCCTTGATCTTTGGACGGTGGAACCCGATCGGTGCCTTCCTCGCCTCGCTGCTGTTCGGCTTTGCGTACAACCTGCAATCGATTCTGGGCATCATTGGTACCCCCGTTCCGAGCCAGTTCATGGCCATGCTGCCGTACCTGGTGACCATCTTCGCCGTCGCCGGTTTGGTGGGTAGGTCACGGCCACCTGCCGCGAGCGGCATACCGTACGTGAAAGGTTGACGCATGCCTTCGGATGACGTCGATTGGCAGGCCCTGGAAGAAGCTGCGGTACAGGCCATGGAACGGGCCTATGCCCCGTACTCCAAGTTCCCGGTGGGGGCTGCGGCCCTCACCGAGGACGGCAGAATCATTAGTGGCTGCAACGTGGAGAACGCCAGCTATGGCCTGACCCTCTGCGCTGAATGCGCCTTGGTGGGGCAGCTCCACATGACCGGTGGGGGCCGGATCGCGGCTTTCTACTGCGTCGATAGCCTGGGAAACGTCCTCATGCCGTGCGGGCGCTGCCGTCAGCTGCTCTACGAGTTCCGGGCGCCCGGAATGCAGCTCATGACAACGCAGGGAATCAAATCCATGGACCAAGTGCTGCCTGACGCCTTTGGTCCCGAAAACCTGGAGGAAACCACGTGAGAAGCCCTGAAGCTTTCGACGCCGTTCAGATCATCTCCATCAAACGCGACAAAGGCACGCTCACTCCGGAACAGATCGATTGGACTATTGACGCCTATACGCGGGGTGTGATCGCCGAGGAGCAGATGGCGGCGCTGAACATGGCCATCCTGCTCAACGGCATGAACCGCGAGGAAATCTCACGCTGGACTTCGGCGATGATCGCCTCCGGGGAGCGGATGGACTTTTCCTCGCTGACAACGCCCGACGGCGGCCGGAAGCCTACCAGCGACAAACACTCCACCGGCGGGGTGGGGGATAAGATCACCCTCCCGTTGGCCCCACTGGTGGCGGTCTTTGGCGTGGCCGTGCCGCAGCTGTCCGGCCGCGGGCTCGGCCACACCGGCGGCACTTTGGACAAGCTCGAAGCAATCCCCGGATGGCGTGCGAACCTGAGTAATGAGGAAATCATGGCCCAGCTCCAGGACGTCGGAGCGGTCATTTGCGCTGCCGGATCCGGTCTGGCACCGGCTGACAAGAAGCTCTATGCATTGCGTGACGTCACGGGAACGGTTGAAGCGATCCCGTTGATTGCTTCCTCGATCATGAGTAAGAAGATCGCAGAAGGCACCGGCTCGTTGGTACTGGACGTAAAGGTGGGTTCCGGCGCCTTCATGAAGGATGAGGCGCGGGCTCGTGAGTTGGCGGAGACCATGGTGGCCTTGGGCAAGGACGCGGGCGTTCACACAGTGGCTTTGATGACAGATATGTCCACGCCCCTGGGCCTGACAGCCGGTAATGCGATCGAGGTGGAGGAGTCTGTGGACGTCCTGGCGGGCGGCGGTCCGGAAGACGTCGTCGAACTGACTGTCCGCTTGGCCGAGGAGATGCTGGCCGGTGCCGGCATTCATGATGCCGACCCCGCCGCTGCCCTCAAGGATGGGCGCGCCATGGACGTCTGGAACCGGATGATCGAAGCGCAGGGCGGCGATCCGCGCGCCGCCTTGCCGGTGGCCAGGGAATCCGAGGTTGTCTACGCCCCCGCTGATGGCGTCCTGGTTGAACTGGATGCCCTGTCCGTCGGCGTTGCCGCGTGGCGCCTCGGAGCTGGCCGCGCCCGCAAGGAGGACAAAGTCCAGGCCGGTGCCGGGGTGCGGCTTCATGCCAAACCGGGCGCGCTGGTCAGGGCCGGCGAACCATTGATGACGCTCCTGACCGATACTCCTGAGAAGTTTGAGCGGGCCAAGGAAGCGTTGCAGGACGCCGTGGTGATTGCACCTGAGGGCTCACGACCGGCCCATCAGCTGATCATCGACAGGATCGCCTAGGCTTAGATCCCGTGCAGGCCATCAACGATTTCATCCTGGCCGCGGCCGAGCAGCCGTGGGTGTTGTTCCTTGTGTTGGCCTGCTGCCTGATCGACGGTTTCTTCCCACCCATTCCCAGCGAATCCGTGGTGGTCGGCTTGAGTGCTGTCTCCGGCGGCGCAGGCTCACCCAACGTGTGGCTGCTCGGGGTCATGGCAGCAATCGGCGCCTTCTCAGGCGACAACATTGCCTACCTGATAGGGCACCGTATCGGGGTCCAGCGTTGGCGTTGGATGCGTACGCAGCGCATGCAAGGAGCCTTCCGCTGGGCCGGTAAGGAACTCCGACGGCGGTCGGCCTCACTCATCATGGTGGCGCGCTTCATTCCCATCGGCCGGGTGGCAGTAAACCTCACAGCCGGTGCCACGCACTTCCATCACCGCCGCTTTGTAGCGCTGACTGCGATGTCCGCCATCCTGTGGGCAAGCTATTCGGTGGTCCTGGGGTACTTCTTTGGGGTCTGGTTCGAGCACAACCACCTGTTGGGCGCAGTGATTGCCATTGTGGTGGCTGTGATTCTGGGCATCATCATTGACCGCATCATCAGCAAGGTCAGGGGATCGGCGCCGCTGGACCGCAGCAACGTCGAAGACGCCACGAGTATTGCTGAGGAAGAAGCGCCGCCTCCACCCACGGTATGACACGAACGACGCCGGGAGATCAGCCCGGCGGTTGACGACGGAACGAGTACTCCACGCGTAGCGTTAAGTGGGTGATCCCGAGGCTGGGGCGTAGCGAACGACGTCCCGGCCGTGGGACACTAAGAGCGACTTCTGTCACAGTGTCAAGTCATATTCGCCTAGGAGCTACCGCCGCGTGGAGTTTTTGAACCAAATGCTCGAGCATGCAGCCGGGCAGCCTTGGATTTACCCGGTACTCCTCGTCTTTTTCTTCATTGACGGATTTGCCACCATTCTTCCCAGTGAAACAGCCATTGTGGGGCTCTCGGCGCTGTCCCTTCACAACGGTCAGCCGAACCTTTGGATTCTGGGAGCCACGGCCTTGGTTGGTGCAATGGCCGGTGACAATATGGCGTACATGCTGGGCCGCAAGATCGGATTGACACGCTGGAAGTGGATGCGCCGCCCCAAGGTCCAGAAGATGTTCGCGTGGGCTCAGTATGAGCTCGACAAACGTGGGGCAGTCCTGATCTTTACTGCCCGCTACATTCCCTGGGGACGTGTGGCTGTTAACTACGTTGCCGGCCAGACGGGTTTCCGCCACAGGACATTCTTCTTCTTGGATGCCTTCGCCTGCGTCACCTGGGTTTGCTACTCCATCGGCATCGGCCTTCTCGCCGGCCAGTGGGTGCACAACAACCCCCTGCTCGGCGTGGGCATTGCCGTGGCGTTCGCGGTGATCCTGGGCATTGTTGTGGACCACGTCCTTCGCTGGTGGCACAAGCACCTGGAGAAGAAGGATCTGGCTAAGAAGGATCAGGCTAAGAAGGATCAGGCCGCCGCTGCCCCTACAACAGCGAAGGCGCCAACGCCGGACCCCCAGGAGTTGACCCAAAAGGCCGTTGCCGGCGTCGACCTCTCCAAGCCTGCTGGCTAGGCTCCTGCCTTCCGCAGGCGACCACAGAGGGGGCCTGAAACGAGTCCATGGCGGCGGTGGGGATTACTCTTAGTACGTGACTGAGCCCATTGTTGACGCTGCCCCTGCCCTCGACTTCGATTTGAAGAGCCTTCCCAAGGTTTCCCTCCACGACCATTTGGACGGAGGACTGCGGCCTGCAACCATCATCGAACTGGCGCAGGCCGTCGGCCACACGCTGCCCTCCACTGATCCGGTTGCCCTGGGCGAATGGTTCCGCGAATCCGCCGATTCCGGTTCGCTGGTGCGCTACCTGGAAACGTTCGACCACACGGTTGCTGTGATGCAGACCAAGGAAGGCCTGTTCCGGGTCGCCAAGGAATTCGTGGAAGACCTTGCCGAGGACGGGGTCGTTTACGGTGAAGTCCGCTGGGCCCCTGAGCAGCACCTGCAGAAGGGCCTGACACTGGATGAAGTAGTGGAAGCGGTCCAGGATGGCCTCGAAGCCGGCGTGGACGCGGCGGAAGAACGCGGCCAGCAGATCCAGGTAGGGCAACTCATCACTGCGATGCGCCACGCCGACCGCGGCCAGGAAATCGCGGAGCTCGCTGTTCGACACCGCGCCAACGGCGCTGTGGGCTTCGACATCGCAGGCGCCGAGGACGGCTTCCTGCCCTCCCGCTTCAAGGACGCGTTCACGTACCTTGCCGAGAACAACTTCCCGGCCACGGTCCACGCCGGTGAGGCTGCGGGCCTGGACAGCATCCAGTCGGCGCTCGTGGACGGACGCGCTCTGCGGCTTGGGCACGGAGTGCGTATTGCCGAGGACATCACGGTGGAATTTGAAGACAACTCCGACGACGACGGCGAGGACACCATCGGCATGGTGACACTCGGCGGCGTGGCCGCCTGGGTTCGCGACCGCGGAATTGCACTGGAAATCTGCCCGTCATCGAACCTCCAGACCGGCGCTATCTCCAGCTTCGGCGAAGGCATCGAGAGCCACCCGTTGGACATGCTTTTCCAGCTCGGGTTCAACGTCACCATCAACACGGACAACAGGCTCATGAGCGGTGTCACCCTGACGGACGAGTTTGAGCTGCTGGTGGAAACCTTCGACTACGACCTCGATGATTTGCTCGAACTGACGCTGAACGCGGCAGAGGCCGCCTTCCTGCCTCTGGACGAGCGTGAAGCTTTGGTCGAGTACATCAACGATGCCTACGCCAACCTCGGCTAACGAGTCCGGCCCCGGGATTACGGAGCTGATCCGGACTGTCGCCTCGTTGCGGGAGCACTGCCCTTGGATGGGTGCGCTGACGCATGAGTCCCTGGTGGAGTACCTGATCGAGGAAGCCTATGAGGTTGTGGACTCGATCGAGGCCGGGGATTCGCCGGTCAGGGACGAGGAGCTTCGCGGCGAGCTGGGCGACGTACTGCTTCAAGTGGTGCTTCACGCCCGGCTTGCCGAGGAGCGTGGCAGCTTCGATTTTGATGCCGTAGCCCACGACATCCACGAAAAAATGGTCCGCCGCAATCCGCATGTGTTCAAGCCGGACGGTTCGCTGCAGGCAACGTTCCCGGCCACGGTCGAGGAAATCATCCTGAAGTGGGATGCCGTGAAGCGTGCTGAGAAGCCTGGCCGTGCCGATCCCTTCGAGGGAATCCCACCGCACCTGCCTGCTTTGGCAGGGGCGCAAAAGTCCCTGGACCGTGCTGCCCGTGCGGGTCTGTCGATCGACGCCCAAAGCCGGGCCACCGCCGTCGGGCTTCCTGCAATTCCAGACTCGGAAGAGGCGCTCGGTGAGCTGTTGCTCGCCGTCGTTGCCGGTGCCCGGGAGCAAGGGCTCGACGCCGAGCGTGCCCTCCGCGCAGCAGTTCGATCGTTTCAGAACGGGAAGGCCCAGCCTTCATGACGTGAGGAGTTTGAACCCGTTCCGTAACCTAAGCCACTCTCGACTACGCTAGTAGCGACGAGGACGTTGAGAATTTCCCTCCACATTCCTGTAATTTGCCCATAAGGAGCACATCCATGGCGGTTATCGATGCCATCCACGCCCGCGAAATCCTTGATTCCCGCGGAAACCCGACCGTAGAAGTTGAGGTCCTGCTTTCCGACGGCCAGATCGGCCGCGCAGCAGTTCCCTCCGGCGCCTCCACCGGCGAGCACGAAGCTGTTGAACTCCGCGACGGCGACAAAGGCCGTTACCTCGGCAAGGGTGTCCAGAAGGCCGTTGACGCGGTCATCGACGAGATCTCGCCGGCACTCATTGGTTTCGACGCAACGGACCAGCGCAGCATCGACCAGGCCATGATCGACCTCGACGGCACCCCGAACAAGAGCAAGCTCGGCGCCAACGCCATTCTGGGTGTTTCCCTGGCCGTTGCCAACGCAGCTGCTGCTTCCTCGGACCTGCCGCTGTACAAGTACCTCGGTGGCCCGAACGCACACGTCCTGCCGGTTCCGCTGATGAACATCCTCAACGGTGGCTCGCACGCCGACTCCGATGTTGACATCCAGGAATTCATGATCGCCCCGATCGGTGCCGAGACCTTCTCCGAAGGCCTGCGCTGGGGCGTTGAGGTCTACCACAACCTCAAGGCTGTCCTCCAGGAAAAGGGCCTCTCCACGGGCCTCGGTGACGAGGGTGGCTTCGCCCCCAACCTGCCGTCCAACCGCGCAGCACTGGACCTGATCCAGGAAGCCATCAAGAACGCCGGCTACACCCCGGGTACGGACATCGCCCTTGCCCTGGACGTTGCTTCCTCCGAGTTCTACAAGGACGGTGCTTACCAGTTCGAAGGCAAGGCACTGACCGCCTCGGAAATGAGCGCCTACTACGCCGAGCTCGTTGCCGACTACCCGCTGGTCTCCATTGAAGACCCGCTGGACGAGAACGACTGGGAAGGCTGGAAGACCCTCACCGACGCCATCGGTGACAAGGTCCAGCTGGTTGGCGATGACCTCTTCGTCACCAACCCGGTCCGCCTGCAGCAGGGAATCAGCGCCGCCACGGCCAACTCCCTCCTGGTCAAGGTCAACCAGATCGGTTCCCTGACCGAGACCCTGGACGCCGTTTCCCTGGCCCAGCGTTCCGGTTACACCACCATCACCTCGCACCGCTCCGGCGAAACCGAGGACACCACCATTGCTGACATCGCCGTTGCTACCAACGCGGGCCAGATCAAGACCGGTGCCCCGGCCCGCTCCGAGCGCGTCGCCAAGTACAACCAGCTCCTGCGCATCGAAGAAGAACTCGACGACGCCGCACGCTACGCCGGCCGCAGCGCGTTCCCGCGTTTCAAGGGCTAGCATTCCGCGAAAACAGCTGACCGGTGGCTATGGTGGAAAGACCATAGCCACCGGTTCTGTTTAACGCTTGCCTGCGGAACCGCGGGCACAGCAGGACCTACGCAAGTCCCGCACACGTACGTTACGCGCAGGGCAAGCGCAGCAACCCGCCAGGCAAGCACCGGGCATTACAGGAGTGTCATGGCCACCCGTCGTCCAAAGGTTCCCAGGGCCGATGCCCTCGGAAGGCCAAACAGCGCAGGCAGGCCAAGCAGCGCAGACCCTGCCGGCGCAGGCAGGCCAAATGCTGCAGGCAGGCCCAACAGCGCAGCCTCGGCCGGCGGAGAGGTCATTGCGGCTGAGTTCGGTGCCTCCCGCAGCTCTGGGGAATCTTCGACGCCGGCACCGGCCACCAGGAAACCCACGGCTCCCAAGCCCTCCGGCAGTGCCAAGACGGCAGCCAGCACCAGGACCGCAGGCAGTCCCAAGACTGCGGCCAGCACCAAGAGCTCAGCCAGCAGCAGGAGCGCAGCCAGCACCAGGAGCCCGGCCACCAAGACCAGCCCCGCCGCGTCCATGAAAGCTTCGTCCATGAAAGCTTCGGACAAAGCCTCCGGCAACAGCACCCGTGAAGCCCAGGACCTCGATCCCGTACCGGCGAAGGCGTTCTCGGGCAGGATGTTGGCGCTGGCCGTGGTCATGATTGCCATCACCATCATGCTTGCGCCCACGGTCCGGATTTTCCTGGAGAAGCGGGCTGAAATCTCCGCGCTGGAGGCCGAGATCGCCAGCAAGCAGGCAGAGCAGGCGGAGCTGAACAAGCAGCTTTCGCGGTGGCAGGATCCCAACTACGTGAAACAGCAGGCCCGCGACCGCATTAACATGGTTATGCCGGGTGAAACGGGTTACTGGGTATTTGGCGGGGAAGAAGCCGCCGGTACCCCTGGGGGCCGCACCGGCTCCGGATCATCCGCGAACCCGGCAAACCTGCCCTGGGTGGATGCGCTCTGGGAGTCAATCAGACGATCGGCAACAGACTAGACGCGGTGCCCGCCGCCGTCGTGTCCTACTGGGACATGGCCAAAAGGGCAGGAAGGTTGGCAGCGCAAGTGGAAGAGAACACGGCAGCCGTGCCGCAGGAATCCCGCCAGCCATCAGCACACGACCTCGATGTCCTCAGCCGACAGCTGGGCAGGCCGGTGCGGGACGTGGTGGAGATTCCCGCGCGCTGTGTATGCGGGAATCCGCTCGTCGCGGCCACGGCGCCCCGGCTTAGCAACGGAACTCCGTTTCCCACCACCTTCTACCTGACCCACCCGGTCATCACGTCCGCCGTGTCGCGGCTCGAAGCGGGCGGGTTGATGAACGAGATGAATGATCGGCTCACTGCGGATCAGGAACTTGCGGATGCGTATCACGGCGCCCATGAGTCCTACCTGCAGGCACGCAACGAGATCGCTGGGCGTTCCGGCACGGGGGCCGTGCCGGAAATCGATGGGATCTCCGCTGGTGGCATGCCCACCCGCGTCAAGTGCTTGCACGTCCTGGTTGGCCATTCCCTGGCCGCCGGTCCCGGGGTCAACCCGCTGGGTGATGAAGCGTTGGACGCCATCGCAGAGTGGTGGACCAAGGACCGTTGCTACTGCGATGGCGCCTGGGACACTGCAGGCGAGGCTCCTTCCAGGGACCTGAGCCGTCACGGTCCTCAAGGTCTGCCTGACATCGTGGGTCGCCCGGCACCGGTCCGAAAGCCCAAGGCCGAGTCCGGCAGCGAATTGGTGGAGGACGCATGAGCCGCGTCGCCGCCATTGACTGCGGAACCAACTCCATCCGCCTCCTCATTGCCGATGCTTCGGCGAATGGGGCGCCCGGGCCTCTGACCGACGTCGTGCGTGAAATGCGCGTGGTGCGGCTGGGACAAGGTGTGGATGCTACCGGAGAACTTGCTCCCGAGGCCTTGGAACGCACCTTCTCCGCCACAGCGGACTATGCAGCACTTATCCGTGAACACGGTGCCGCGCGCGTGCGCTTTGCTGCGACCTCGGCCACCCGCGACGCCCGGAATCGCCAGGTTTTCGTTGATGGAATCCGGGAGCTTCTTGGCGTGGAGCCTGAAGTTATCTCGGGTGATGAGGAAGCTGCGCTGTCCTTCGCAGGTGCAAGCAGCGTTTTGCCCGTTACCGGCGATGACGCGGTGCTGGTGGTTGACCTTGGTGGCGGCAGCACCGAATTCGTCCTCGGCGACGCCAGTGGCGTGATTGCCGCGCGTTCTGTGGACATTGGCTGTGTTCGGCTGACGGAACGCCACCTTCGCAGCGACCCGCCTACTGCGGCGCAGATTGCAGCAGCAGAGGCCGACGTCGACGCCGCACTTGATCTTGCCGCGCAGACCGTTCCGCTGGAAAGTGCCACAGCCGTGGTTGGCGTCGCGGGTTCCATCACCACCATCACTGCGCACGCCCTGGGCCTGAGCGAGTACCAGCCTGACCGGATCCACGGTGCCTACCTGGACATTGAAACCATCAGCGATGCGTGCACCAGCCTGCTGGAAATGACCCGCGACGAACGGGCGGTTCTTCCCTACATGCATCCAGGCCGTGTGGACGTCATCGGAGCTGGAGCCCTGGTGTGGCGGCGCATCCTGGGAAGGCTTGCCGCCGTGGGCAACGGTGCTATCAGCGATGCAATTTCCAGCGAACACGACATCCTGGATGGGATTGCCCTGAGTATCCAGGACTCCGCATGACCCTGCGATACCATCGCCTGCTTTCTGCTGCCCTGGCCACGACGCTGGCCGGGGGAGCATTGGCCGGTGCGCTGTTGACTGCCCCGGCAGCGACGGCGGACGCTTGGCGGGACAAGGAGTTCTGGCTCAAGGAATCGGGAATCACGAATGCCTGGCAGGTCTCCAAGGGAGCTGGCGTCAAGGTAGCCATCATCGATAGCGGCATTGACGGGAACCACCCTGACCTCAAGGGCGTCGTGGTGGGCGGAACGGACGTTTCCGGAGCTGGCGCGCCCAACGGACAGAAGAGCATCGGCGCCAAAACGGAGCACGGGACACTTGTGGCCACCATGCTGGCCGGGCGCGGACACATCACGCCCACAGCTTCCCCTTCGCCCTCAGCCTCGCCCACCGTTCCTCCCGCTGGGGGACCGGACGGGATCATCGGCGTCGCGCCTGAAGCGGAGATCCTGGCAGTGTCCACCTGGCTGGGTTCACCGAACCCGGGAGGTAAGACGGACCAGGAACAGATTCCCGATGCCGTGCGGTGGGCTGTGGACAATGGCGCAAAGGTCATCAATATTTCCCTGGGCAGTACCTCACCGGTATGGCCGCAAAGTTGGGATGCGGCATTCCTGTATGCCGAGCAAAAGGATGTGGTGATCGTCGCCGCCGCGGGGAACCGGGTGGGTGGCAACGTGCAGGTAGGAGCTCCCGCCACCATTCCAGGTGTACTCACCGTGGCAGGGCTCGACGGCGATGGCCGGGCCAGCGTCGACTCCTCCTCGCAGGGGATCAGCATCGGCGTTGCAGCACCGGCAGAAAACCTCCTTGGCGGGATGCCCGGAGGCGGATACGCCGAATGGGCTGGAACTTCCGGGGCCGCGCCCATTGTTTCCGGCGTGGCCGCACTCATCAGGTCCAAGTGGCCGGAGATGAGTGCAAAGCAGGTCATCAACAGGATTGTGAGCACGGCCAAGGACGCTGGCGCCCCTGGCAAGGACCCGCTTTACGGCTACGGTGTGCTGAACGCAGAGGCAGCTCTGAAGGATGAGGTAGAGACCACAAGCACCAACCCGCTCGGTTCGATCGCGGATTGGATTCGTGTCCACAGGCGGGGCGACTTCAGCACCCCGTCCCAGGCTCCCGTGGCCAGTCCTACCAGCGCGCCACCCACCTTGGCAGATCCAACTGTTCCAGTTGCCGCCACTCCGGCGCACGTGGACGACGCGCTTCCGGCCGCCGTCGTACTCGGCTTCGGCGGCATCTTCGCGGTGATCCTTGTGGGCGCCTCCATTCAGCTGCGCAGGGTAGCGCGGCGGCCTTCGTCTACAGGGGAAGAGGCCGAAACGGGAACGCTGGAAGCAGTGGATCCACCCACCCGGAAGTAGCTAGTGAAGATTTTCACAAAGTGCTGTACTCTGGTTTCATGGCAACCACCCCAGAGCTCATTGACCGTCCCCGGGTTCTCGTCGTCGGCGGCGGCTACGTCGGCCTGTACGTAGCCCTTAAATTGCAGAAGAAGATCGCGAATGCAGGTGGCATCGTCACCGTCGTAGATCCACTGCCCTACATGACTTACCAGCCGTTCCTCCCTGAGGTCGCTGGTGGCAACATCGAGGCACGCCACGCCGTCGTCTCCCACCGTCAGCACCTCAAGCAGACGGAGCTCATCCAGGGCCGCGTCACCAGCATCGACCACGCAAACCGCACCGCGGTTGTGGCTCCTGCCAACGGTGAAGCTACCTTCGAGATTCCGTACTTCGACGTCGTCATCGCCGCCGGTGCCATCACCCGCACCTTCCCGATCAAGGGCCTCGCTGACAAGGGCATCGGCCTGAAGACCATCGAGGAAGCCGTAGCGCTTCGCAACAAGGTGCTGGAGCGCATTGAAGCCGCTTCCATCATGACGGACCCCGCAGAGCGCGCCAAGGCGCTCACCTTCGTGGTTGTCGGTGGCGGTTTTGCCGGCATCGAATGCCTCACCGAAATGGAAGACCTCGCCCGCGCCGCCGTCAAGAACAACCCGCGTGTCCGCCAGGAAGAAGTCCGCTTCATCCTCGTTGAGGCCATGGGCCGCATCATGCCCGAGGTCACCGCATCCCAGGCCGAGTGGGTTGTAGAGCACCTGCGTAGCCGCGATATCGAGGTCCTCCTCAACACCTCCCTGGACAGCGCCGAGGGCAACCTCAAGCTGATCAACCTCCCGGACAAGACGTCCGCAGGTGAAGTTGAAGCTGACACCTTGGTCTGGGCTGCCGGCGTGCAGGCCAACCCGATGATCCGCTCCACCGACTTCCCGCTGGAACCGCGCGGCCGTGTCCGGGTGCTCCCGGACCTCCGTATTGCCGGCGACGAAGGCATAGTGGAGAACGCCTGGGCAGCCGGCGATATCGCCGCTGTTCCGGACCTCACGGGCAAGGGCCTTCCGGACGGTACTTGCGTTCCGAACGCCCAGCACGCGCTCCGCCAGGCAAAGAAGCTCGCAAAGAACCTCTGGGCTTCCCGCTGGGACAAGCCGCTGCACGACTACAAGCACAAGAACCTTGGTGCCGTGGCCGGCTTCGGCGAGTGGAAGGGGGTTGCCAACATCAACCTGCTGGGCCGCATCGGCCTCAAGGGCGGCCTCGCCTGGCTGGCACACCGTGGATACCACGGCATGGCGATGCCCACGGTTGAGCGTAAGTTCCGCGTGATCTTCGGCTGGATCCTGGCCTTCTTCGCTGGCCGCGACACCACGCAACTGATTGACCTGGACAACCCGCGTGGCGCTTTCGTTGCAGCTGCCACCCCGGCCCCCAAGCCGGCTGCTGCACCTGCCCCCGCACCTGCTGTTGCGGAAAAGCCTGCCGAGGACAAGACTCCGGTATCGGCTGACGCCAAGTAGTAACGTTCGACGACGGCTGCTCCCCTAAGGGGTGTGGCCGTCGTCGTCGTTTAAGCTGTTGCCATGCCCGGCGAAACTGATCTGAAGACCCTTCTGGCGTCACTGCATCCTGTCATCAGGGAGGGTGACTACGTGTACGCCCTCTGGCCGCATGGCAAGCCGCTGGAAGGCGACATCGAGGCCGCCGTCCGGGAGGCCGAGGGTTTGACTGTGGTCCTGCGACGGGGTGAGGCGGACCGGCTTGGCCTCTCCTACGATTTCGTGGCCGCCTGGATCACGCTCCAGATTCATTCCGCATTGGAAGCAGTGGGATTGACGGCCGCCGTGAGTGCGGCGCTTACGCATGCAGGCATCAGCTGCAACGTCCTCGCCGGCTTTCACCATGACCACTTGCTGGTCCCAATAGCGGACACCGACCGCGCGCTGGACGTGTTGCGTTTGCTGGCCCGAGGGGTGGTACTGCGGACTGAGCGGCCAGAAGACCGCCCTGAAATCCTGGAACTGACGGCGCGGGCCTTCTCGGTGTCTCCCATGACTGGCCAACCCGTTGAGGGGACACCCGTGGAGGTTGGCTTGCTGCGCGAGCTCTTCGAGTGCGTCGAGTACATTCCAGAGTTGAGCATCGTGGCTGAGATCGGCGGGGACATTGTTGGCTACGCCATCAGCACTCGCGGCTGGATCGGCGACCTGGAACTCGTCGGGTTGGGTCCCATCGGCGTGCTTCCCCAGTTTCAGCGACGCGGCGTCGGCTCGGCCCTCATGCGTGAGTCTGCCGCGCGCGCCACGGCGGCAGGGGAGCCTGCGATTGCTTTGCTGGGCAGCCCTCTCTATTACCCGCGCTTCGGGTACGTGCCGGCCACCTCCTTGGGTGTGGAACCGCCCGAGGCTTCCTGGGGTGATCACTTCCAGCTGCTGCCCCTGCCAGCATGGCCCGACGGCGTCCGGGGAACCTTTCGCTACGCGGCGCCATTCGAACGCGTGTAGCTGGGATGCCGGTCTAGCTGGGATACCATGGTGCGGGCGCCCCAATAGCCCAATTGGCAGAGGCAGCGGACTTAAAATCCGCGTGTTGTGGGTTCGAGTCCCACTTGGGGCACAGAGGAGAACGGCCCTACTTTCTTTGGTTTGTAAGGAAAGTGGGGCCGTTGCCAGTTCTGGGTTGTTTGTATTTTCGGTGGGTTGGTTGCCTATTTGGTTACCATTGCGTTTCATTGGCCCGCTTGCGGGCCCTGGTCGTCATCCTGGCCATTCAGCGCCTGCCGTCCCTGATCTGATAAAGGCGGGGCTTGGATAGGCCGGTGGCTTCGATGAGGTCCTTGAGTCGGATGTCGTCCTTTGAAAATGCTTCCCGGATGAGGGTGCGCAGTTCCAAGTCCAGGCGCTCGGCCTCAGCGGCGGCCTTGGCTTTCGCTTCGGCCGCCGCCCGGATTTCTTCCAGATCAACCATGCCTGCGCCGCCTCGCAAGTATCACTCCGGCAACCACCGCAACCACCAGCCAAGCTGCCAGCAACCCGAAGCTGACCACGGGGTACTTGCCGCCGGACACTACGGCCCCTGCGCCGACGGTGATGCCGGTGGAAACGATGGTGATGAACAACGGATCTTTGACGGTCTTCATGTGCTCTCGAATGTTCGCTAGTTTGGGTGTGGAACGGGGTAATTTCTCAGTGGTGGAATGATGCGTTTCGTGACGGATTCCAATGCCTCCCCAGCGAGTCCCACTTGGGGCACTGAGCGGAAGGGGAGGACGTTTCCTCCCCTTCCATGTGTCAGCCACTCTTCAGAGACTTTTCCCAGCAGGCTCGTAGATTCCCCACAGGCAACGAGTGTTATAGGGATGTGACCTGAATCACTTATCTTCCCGGATCAATTGCACTAGTTTGAGTCTTAATCAGGAACACCTGAGTTATCGCATCAAAGGCAGTTCGCACCTTTCGATCGAGGAGACAACGAATGTTTGATCTTTCCCAAGCGGCGCCCCGAGCCGCCAAGCTTACAGCGCTTGGCATTGGGGTTGCCCTCCTGGCCACAGCTTGTGGTGGGTCCTCCACGCCGAGCCAAACCGGGTCAAGTTCCGCCGCCGCTGCAGGCATCTCCTGCCCGGCTCCGAGTGCAGGGGCGGGAGCCGGCAACAGCCAGGCTGCTACCAACACGGGACCCGTACCTCCCTCGACCACTACTACCGCCACTCCTCTGAAACTTGGATCGCTTCTGCCGACAACGGGGTCGCTTGCGTTCCTGGGCCCACCGGAAATTGCCGGTGTCAACCTCGGTATCAAGGAAGTCAATGATGCTGGCGGCGTCCTGGGCGCTCCCGTTTCGGTGGTGCACCGTGACTCCGGTGACACCAAGACCGACATCGCAACCCAGTCCACCACCGCCCTCCTGGGCCAGGGTGTGAGCGCAGTTATTGGCGCCGCCTCGTCTGGTGTTTCCAAGACGGTCATCAACCAGATCACCGGCGCTGGAGTCATCCAGTTCTCGCCTGCGAATACGTCCCCTGACTTCACCACTTGGGACGACAAGGGCCTCTACTGGCGCACCGCGCCCTCCGACGTCCTGCAGGGCAAGGTTCTGGGTAACTACATGGCTACCTGTGGCGCCCAGACTGTGGGCATGATCGTCCTCAACGACGCCTACGGCACCGGGCTGCAGAAGAACGTCAAGGCAGCCTTCGAAGCCGCTGGCGGCAAGGTTGTGGCCGAGGAACTCTTCAACGAAGGTGACTCGCAGTTCAGCAGCCAGGTGGACAAGGTCATCGCCGCCAAGCCCGACGCCATCGCACTGATCACCTTCGACCAGGCGAAGAGCATCGTCCCCCTGATCACCGGCAAGGGAATCAAGCCCACGCAGCTGTTCATGGTTGACGGCAACACCTCGGATTACAGCAAGGACTTCCAGGCCGGCACCTTGAAGGGCGCACAGGGAACCATCCCCGGTACGTTCGCCAAGGATGCCTTCAAGCAGAAGCTCCTCGCTATCGATCCAGCCCTGAAGGATTACAGCTACGCAGGTGAGTCCTACGACGCCGTGAACCTGATCGCGCTGGCCTCTGAAGCGGCCAAGAGCACCAAGGGCACGGACATCGCAGCCAAGCTGAAGGATGTCTCTGAGGGTGGCGAGAAGTGCACCGACTTCGCCTCCTGCGTAACCCTGCTTCGCCAGGGCAAGGACATCGACTACGACGGCCAGTCGGGCCCGGTAACGTTCTCCGACGCCGGTGACCCCACCGAGGCGTACATCGGTATCTACGAATACCAGGACAACAACACCTACAAGCCGGTCCGTGAAGAGTTCGGCAAGCTCTAAGCCAAACCCTGACTAGACCGCAAACAGAACAGGTCCCCTTCCTCTCCAGGAAGGGGACCTGTTCTGTTTTGTTTTTAGCTCCGACGCCGGGGGTGTGTTGCTGAGCCGGGACGCAAGGAGGGCCCCGGGTTCCCCAGGGCCCTCAGTGCGTGTAAAGCGCTGCTAGACCTCGTCTGCGAGGGTTCCCAGGTACAACTGGATGACCTTGGGGTCCTTCATGAGCTCGCGTCCAGTGCCTGTGTAGGCGTCCTTCCCTTGGTCCAGGACGTAGCCGCGGTCGCAGATCTGCAGGCAACGGCGGGCGTTCTGTTCCACCATGATGACTGAGACGCCGGCGCGGTTGATCTCGTGGACCCGAAGGAAGGTCTCGTCCTGCTTGACGGGGGAGAGGCCTGCCGATGGCTCATCGAGCAGGAGGACCGCGGGATCCATCATGAGTGCCCGCCCCATGGCGACCATCTGGCGTTCACCGCCTGAGAGGGAACCGGCTCGCTGGGCACGTCGCTTGGCCAGTTCGGGGAAGAGGCTGGCAACGAAGTCGAAGCGCTCGGCGAACGCCTTGGGTCGCTGGAACATGCCCATCTGGAGGTTCTCTTCGATGGTGAGCGTGGCGAACACGTTGTTGGTCTGGGGGACAAAGCCGACGCCCTGGGTGACGAGCTTGTTGGCCTTCAATCCTGTGAGATCCTGACCCCGGACTATTACAGTGCCGGAGTGGACCTTGACCAGGCCGAACATGGCCTTCAGCAGGGTGGATTTACCGGCGCCGTTGGGTCCAATAATGCCGATCAATTCACCCTTGCGTGCCTCGATGGAGCAACCGTTGAGGATATTGACGCCAGGAATGTAGCCCGCCACCAGGTTGGTGACTTTGACGACCGAATCGCTGGCTGGGGCATCTGCCGAGGCGGGCATTGCGCTGGTGCTGCTCATTTCCCGTCCTCCTTCTTGGTTTCTACGATGTCGGACAGGATGCCCGCGTCTTCGGTTCCCACCACCGACTCTTCGTCGGCCTCAAGTTCTGCCTCGAGCACCTTGATGCCTTCTGCGTCCCCGAGGTCAACGTCGTGGTGTGCGCCAAGGTAAGCATCGATCACGGCAGGGTTCTTCATGACTTCCCCGGGAGGGCCTTCGGCCACGATCTTTCCTTCTGCCATGACTACTACCCAGTCTGCGATGTGGCGCACCATGTTCATATCGTGCTCCACGAACAGGACCGTCATGCCTTCAGCCTTGAGGTTTTTGATGTGGTCCAGGAGTGACTGGGTCAGTGCGGGGTTCACGCCGGCCATGGGCTCGTCGAGCATGACGAGTTTGGGCTTCACCATGAGGGATCGTGCCATCTCCAGGAGCTTACGCTGGCCGCCGGAGAGGGAAGCGGCGTAGTCATCCCTCTTGGTGTCCAGCTTGAACTTCTCCAAGAGCACGTGTGCCTGTGCCGTGATCTCCTTCTCTCGGCCACCCCACATGCCCTTGAACAGGGCTTTGGAAAGACGCTCGCCCGGCTGGTCCGCTGCACCGAGCCGCATGTTTTCCATGACTGTCAGCTTGCCCATGACCTTGGTCAGCTGGAATGTCCGCACCATGCCCATGCGGGCCACTTTGTAGGACGAGACGCCGGCAATACTGTTTCCTTCGAACTGCCACTTGCCCGTGTTTGGCGTGTCGAAGCCGGTGAGCAAGTTGAACAGGGTGGTCTTGCCGGCACCGTTTGGCCCGATCAATGCGGTGATCTTGTGGCGGGGGATCTCCAGGTATTCCACGTCCACGGCGTTGATGCCGCCGAAGGAGCGGGTGACGTTTTCAGCCACGACGATCGGATCGCGCTTCTTGCAGCCAGGGGTATTTTCCCCGACCGCAATGGGGCGCGAATCGGTCATGTAGTCGATGCCTGTCTCGTCGCTTGGGATGGCGCGGTGGGCAGAGCTACCAGTGCCGGAAGGGGTAACGGGGTTGACTGGGTTGTTGCTGTTTGGTTCGTTGGTCTCACTCATGCGAAAGCAAGCTCCTTCTTATTGCCGAAGACGCCTTGCGGGCGGAAGATCATCAGGAGCATCAGGGCCACGCCAACAAGGATGTAGCGCAGCTGGCCGGCCTGAACGGTGGTCAGCCAGGTGATGACTCCGGATTCGATGAGCCCATAAAGCAGGCTCTGTGTCAGCGAGAGCACCACCCAGAAGATCATGGCTCCGATCACCGGGCCCAGTACGGTTGCCATGCCACCGAGCAGCAGACAGGTCCAGAGGAAGAACGTGAGCTCCGTGCCGTAGTTGGATGGTTGGACGGCGCCGCGGGGGAGGGTGAAGATCATGCCTGCGAGGGCACCCAGGATGCCGCCGATAATGAGGGCCTGCATCTTGTAGGAGTAGACATTCTTGCCGAGTGACCGAACAGCGTTCTCGTCCTCGCGGATGCCCTTCAGGACCCGGCCCCAAGGGCTTCGCATCAGCAGCCAGACCAACAGGCAGCAGATAATGACCAGGCCCCAACCAACAACGCGGATGAAGAAGTCACGGTTGTTCATACCCATGTAGGACCCCTCGGGGAAGGGATTCATGGAGTAGAAGCCACCCTCGAACGCGGCCAGCCCGTTTGCCGAACCCGTGACGCTGGTGAGCTGGTTGGTGGTGACGACGTAGCGCACAATTTCCGCTGCTGCGATGGTCACGATAGCAAGGTAGTCCGCCCGCAGGCGCAGTGTCGGAATACCCAGGATGAAGGCGAAGATCACCGAACACAGGACCGCGATAAGCAGCGCGATGAAGAACGGCGTCTTGAAGGTCAACGTGGAGATGGCGAAACCGTAGGCTCCCACTGCCATGAATCCGGCCTGGCCGAAGTTCAACAGACCTGAGTAGCCGAAATGTACGGCGAGGCCCAAAGCAGCAAGTGCGTAGGCCGCCGTCGTCGGGCTGAACAATTCGCCAAGGGCGCTGGAAAGAATAAATCCGAAGTCCATGGCCCGCTCCTAACCCACACGCTCACGCCGGCCGAGGATACCCTGCGGTCGGAACAGAAGAACAACAATCATGATGAACAAAGCGCCAACGTACTTCAGGTCGGCAGGGAGGCCAAAGACCGTGGTCAGCTCCACGAAGATACCGACGACGATGGAGCCGATCAGGGCACCGAAGACGGTGCCCAGGCCACCGAGCGTCACGCCCGCGAAGATGAGCAGCAGGATTTGCGAGCCCATGTCGAACGTCACCCCGGGCCGGTAGTAGGCCCACAGGATGCCACCGAGGGAAGCGAGGACGCCGCCGACGATCCATACGAGCCGGATGACCGAGTCGACGTCGATGCCGGAGGCAGCCGCTAGAGCAGGGTTATCTGCCACTGCGCGGGTTGCTTTACCGAGACGGGTCTTCAGCAGGACGATGCCGATCAGGGCAATCACCACGGCACTGATCAACAGGGACCACAGGTTGTTCGGAGAGATGGAGATGGGCCCGATCTGGACCTCTGCGCTTTGGGCTCCGGGCAGCTGTTGGGTGGCGCCACCGAAGAAGAACTGGATGACGTAGCGGATGGCGAGGGCAAGGCCGATGCTGACAATCATCATGGGGACCAAGCCCGAGCCCCGGCGTCGCAAAGGCCGCCATAGCCCGGCATCTTGGACATACCCGAAGAGCCCGCCGCCGATCAGGGACAGCAGGATGGCCAGCCAGAACGGCAAACCAAAACCGTTGAACATGAAGACCAGGACAGCCCCCATGGTCACCATCTCGCCGTGGGCGAAGTTGGTGAGGCCTGTGGTACCGAAGATGAGGGACAAGCCCACCGAGGCAAGGGCCAGCAGCAGGCCGAAGCTGAGCCCTGCGACCAAGCGGTTGAGGAGGTTTTGGCCGAAGTCCTGTTGCTGGATGACGATGCCTTTGCCGAAAGCGAAGATCACCGACAGGTTGGACGTCTGATTAAACGTGACGTCGCGGGGGTTCTCCTGGCCATCGGCAAGCTTGATGCCCTCCGGCAAGGTGGAGGTATCCAGCTCAACTCTGTACGTGCCTTGTGTGGGGACGCCTATGTTCCAAGCGCCGTTGGCTCCGGAAGTTGCTTCGCCCTCAAACCCGTTGCCCGAGGCCTTGATCTTCACGCCCGGTATGGGAGCACGGGCATCATCGCGGAGGAAGCCGCTGATATTGTCTTGGAAATTCGTTGGGGATGGCGAAGGCGAGGGGGTGGTTGCCTCCGCCGCGGGGGCGGCGATCAACAGAGTGGCAACGAGGGCTGCGAAGAACGCCCCCACGGCTCTCTGCAGTCCCTTGGACCGTCTCATGGACGGGTCGCGCAGTGTGCTTCTCAAAATGGAAACCTCCACAGTGGGGGTGGTCCCGGCTGCGCCATTGCAGCCGGTGCGAACGGTCATGGGGCTTGTGAACAGTTCTTGCCTAGCTGCCTCGATTGTGATCTAAGTCACCCATGTGTGGCCTATGTTACCGCTCGCTGCGGCTAAAAAATGCACAGCATAGAGGTCAGAAGATAGCGATCGGATAACAACTGTGAAGCTATAGGCAACAAGCAATCTTCCACATTCGTGTCACGGTTGAGTTTCGTCTGGGTGAACAAGGGAACTTTCCGTGCCTTGGACGCGTGGTAATTGGTACCGTGAATTATCACTTAGCCCTTTTTCAGGAGGACACCCGCAATGGCACTTGGCGGAAACCCTATCTTCAACGGAAAGAATTTCCGTGGAGCCAAACAGGCACCGCCTGTTCCGCAAAATCCGTATTCCAACCCGTACGGCCAGCAGTTTAACCAGGCTCCAGGCCGGGCGCCTGGACAGGTCCTCGACGCCGGGTCCGCTTGGTCCGCCTCGCAGCAGAACATGACCAACGAACAACTGCAGCAGATGTACAACCAGCCTGCAGCAGGACCTGCCGACACCGGCCGGATGACCTACGACGACGTCATCATGAAGACCGTCGCCTGCCTTGTTGCCTTGGTCGTCGGCGCGGGCATCACGCTCTTTGTAGCACCGGCCCTGTCGAGCATGCTGATGATCGTCGGCGCGCTCGGGGGATTCGTCCTTGCCCTGGTAAATACCTTCAAGAAGCAGCCTTCGCCGGCACTGATTCTGGCATATGCGGGCCTTGAGGGACTCTTCCTCGGTGGCCTGACCCGGATACTTGACGGAATGTTCCCCGGCGTCGGCCTCCAGGCGGTCATCGGTACCTTGGCAGTCTTCGGCGTCACGCTGTTGCTCTTCAAGAGCGGCAAGGTCCGCGCCACACCCAAGATGGTGCGCTTCTTCATGATCGCCACCATCGGCTACGGCGTCTTTGCGCTGATCAACCTTGTCATGATGTGGACCGGTGCGGTTCAGGAACCGTTCGGCCTGCGCACGAGTATCACGATTGCAGGCATCCCGCTGGGTGTCTTCATTGGCATCCTGGCGATTGGCCTGGCGGCCTTCTCGCTCATCATGGACTTCACCAGCATCGAACAAGGCGTCCGTTCCGGCGCCCCTGAGCGCTACTCCTGGATCGCTGCCTTCGGCCTGACCGTCACGCTGGTTTGGCTCTACGTCGAAATCATCCGGCTTTTGGCGATTTTGCGCGGCGACGACTAAGTCCGCCCAAGTTCAAGAAAAATGCCCCCGAATTACTTCGGGGGCATTTTTCTTTAAAAGGGGACCTGGCTAAAACAGTGGCATGGCCCAGGACACCTCAGCTCAGGCGTTCGAAAACTACAGCCATTCCCTGGCCGCCTCCAACGCATAAGGTGGCCAGGCCAAGGGTTCCGTCGCGTTCCTTCAAACCATTGAGAAGCGTGGTGGTCATGCGCGCTCCGGTCATACCGAAGGGGTGCCCCAGGGCAATGGCGCCACCGTGCACGTTGAGCTTCTGTGGGTCGATGCCAAGTTCACGGGCGCTCGCAACCACTTGGACGGCAAAGGCTTCGTTGAGCTCCACGAGGTCGATGTCGTCAATCGTCAGTCCTGCCAGTGCCAACGCCCGCCGCGTTGACTCAACTGGTCCCATGCTCATGAGTTCGGGTGACAGGGCGGAAACGGCGGTGGAGACAACTCGTGCCAACGGCTGAAGTCCAAGTTCGCGTGCGCGTGCGTCACTCATGACCAGGACGGCGGCGGCGCCGTCGTTCAGTGGGCACGCATTCCCCGCCGTCACTGTGCCTTGGGGCCGGAAGACGGGGTCCAGGGCGGATACAGCCTCCAAGGTCACTCCCGCCCGCGGAGAGTCGTCCCGGTCAACCAGGGTGCCGTCCTTGCGCATGTACGGTGTGATCTCTCGTGCGTAGAAACCCGAGGCAATGGCTGCTTCAGCGCGATTCTGGCTCAGCACGCCCCACTCGTCCTGCTCTGCCCGGCCGATTCCGTAGCTGGTGGCCACGTTCTCGGCTGTCTGGCCCATGGCGATATAAATGTCAGGAAGCCTCCCGCCAAGCCGCGGATCCGTCCAGGGAATGTTCGACGCCGCCCGGGCCGCTGTCCGCTGGGCTGCTGATTCGAAGAGTGGGTTGTGATTGCCGGCATCGGTCTGTCCGGCCCCTGCCCAATTCTGGTATCTCGAGACGCTCTCCACCCCGCCCGAGATGATCGCGTTCGCTTCACCGGCCTTGATGGCGTGGAATGCCATGCGGAGCGTTTGCAGGCTGGACGCGCAGAATCGGTTGATGGTAGCCGCCGGTACACGGTCCAGGCCTGCAAGGACAGCGACAACTCGGGCCATGTTGGAGCCCGCTTCGCCACTGGGTTCGGCGCAGCCCAGCAGGAGGTCATCCAGGCCGCCTCCATCTTCGGCGGCAGGATCGAAACCCGGAACTTTCGCGAGTGCGGCCTGCACCATGGCGGTAGCAAGGTCGTCGGGGCGTTCGTCCTTGAGGGAGCCTTTGAAGGCCCGCCCAATTGGACTTCTGGCAGTGGAAACGATGACAGCCTCAGTCATGGCCCCAGCTTACGCCCGGCATCTGGAAGGTAAACGGGCGTAAGCCATGGGGGTCAGGCCAGGCGAAGGGCGCCTGCTGCCGGCGTTACGGTGAAGATGTCCGGTGCGGTGAAACCGCTCTCGGCGAAGGAACGCACGACGGCGTCACGCACCTGCTGCTCCTGACCCACCGGGGTCAGGGCGATGGCGGAGCCGCCAAAACCTCCACCGGTCATGCGGGCACCGATCGCGCCGTTGGCCCGGGAGGTCTCCACGGCGAGGTCGAGCTCGGGGCAGGAGATCTCGAAGTCATCGCGCATGGACACGTGGCTGGCGTCCAGCAACGGGCCAATGCTGGCCGGGCCTTCGCTGTTCAGGATTTCCACGGTCTGGAGCACGCGGTCGTTTTCGGTGACCACATGCCGGACCCTGCGAAGGGTTGGCTCATCCAGCAAGCCTGCTGCTTCCTCCAAGGATTCCACCCCGACGTCGCGCAGTGCTTTAACACCGAGGATTTCGGCACCCAACTCGCAGGAGGCGCGCCTGGAGGCGTAACCGCCGTCGGCGTGTGAATGCGACACCTTCGTGTCGATGACCAGCAGGACCAGACCCGATGCTTCGGCGTCGAAGGGGACAAGGTCAACGTGCTGATCCCGGCAATCCAGGAACACAGCATGACCCTTGGCTCCGCGCAGAGAAGCGGATTGATCCATGATGCCGGTGGGTGCGCCGACGAACACGTTCTCAGCACGCTGGGTGGCGAGCACCAAGTCCTCAGCGCCGAGACCTGCGCCGGTGAGGTCGTTGAGGGCAGAAATGACGGCACATTCAATCGCGTGGGAGGAAGAGAGGCCAGCGCCCAGCGGAACGTCCGAATCGAGCAGCAGGTCAAAGCCGGGCACGTCGATGCCACGCTCTTTCAAGGCCCAGGCAACGCCGAGGGGGTAGCGTGACCAGCCCTGGCCGGATCCCGGTTCCAAGCTTGAAAGGTCCGCTTCCACCAAACCATGACCCCCGAACAGGGACAGCAGCCGCACCCTGGAGTCTGCACGGAGTCTGATGGCAACCTTGGCGGTCTTATCAATCGCGAACGGCAGGACGAATCCCTCGTTGTAATCCGTGTGTTCGCCGATCAGGTTCACGCGCCCCGGTGCCTGCCACACGCCGTCGGGACTCGAACCAAATGTCTCCTGAAAGCGGGCGGAGAGCACGCTGGTGTCAGTGGTGGTGGTCATGCTCGGGTGCCTTCCAGGGTGTCGGCCAACTGTGTGGCGTTGGCGGCTGCAGCGACGTCGCGGAGTCGCTCCGCCACGGCTTCCGGGGTGGTGTCATTGATAAACGCTCCCATGGCTGCTTCAGAGCCTGCCAGGTACTTGAGCTTATCGGCAGCGCGGCGCGGTGATGTCAGCTGCAGGTGCAACTGCCCCGCAGGGCGCAGGATCGGGTCCAGGGGTGCCTGGTGCCACGCGGAGATGTACGGCATGGGGGTGGGGTAGAGCGCATCAAGCCGCTTCAGCAGGTCAAGGTAGACATGCGAGAGCTCGTCCCGTTCTTCGCCCGTCAGGGCCGCGAGGTCAGGGACGCTGCGGTGGGGGACCAGGTGGATCTCCAAGGGCCAGCGTGCGGCGAAGGGCACGTAGGCGCTGAAGTGCTTGGCTTCCAGAACCATGCGGCTGCCATCCTCGCGTTCTGCCTTCAGGAGGGACGCGCCAAGCGTTTCTTTCGCGTCGACGTCGTCGTAGTACTTGCGGGCTACCGCGCCCAAGGTGGCGGCCCGGGGCGTGACGTAGGGGTACGCGTAAATCTGGCCATGGGGGTGGTGCAGGGTGACTCCGATATCGGCGCCGCGGTTCTCGAACGGGAAGACCTGCTTGATGCCGGGCAGGGCGCTCAATGCTTCTGTGCGCTGTGCCCAGGCTTCTATGACGGTGCGGGCGCGGGTCTCTCCCAATTCCGCGAAGGATCCTGTGTGCTGGGGAGTAAAGGCCACAACTTCGCAGCGACCGAAGGCGGGGCCTGTGACGCCGTGGCCGTCGAATCCATGACCGGGGATCTCCGGAATGTCGCCCAGGGCCGGTCCCAATGAAGGGAATCGGTTCTCGAAAACCACAACATCGTAATCCGGGGCGGGGATCTCAGACGGGTTGTCGGCAGTGGTGGGGCAAATGGGGCACTGGTGGGCCGGGGGGAGGTGGGTGCGGCTCTGGCGGTGGGCGGCCACTGCTACCCACTCGCCGGACAGGGCGTCGTACCTGACCTCGCCAGGCTCTCCACGGGCCGGAAGATCGCGATGGTCCACCAGCGAGTCCGGTGTGCGCTCAGGAGTTCCGGGGTCATCAAAGTAGATCAACTCACGGTTGTCAGCGAGGCGGGTGCGGGTCATACGGCTCATGGGTCCATCATCCCACAAAGCAATCAAAAACGCATAGTTTCAAACAAAAGCTAACATCCCTCATTCGCTGGGAACGGGACGGCATGCAGTACGGTATTGCCATGTCTGCCTCTTCCCCATCTGCCCAAAGCCCGCTCGAATCAGCACCCCGACGCTTCGCCACCGGCCGCCAATTCGAGCTTCGCCGGGACGATGCGCTCGCCATCGTGACCGAGCTCGCGGCAGGTCTTCGGCTGTACTCCCGCGGAGGCGTCCAACTCACCGAAACTTACGGTGACGCCGAGATTCCGCCAGGCGCCACGGGCATCACCCTCGCCCCGTGGGCCAACCGGGTGGAGGATGGTGTCTGGTATCTCAACGGCAAAAAGCAGCAGCTCGATATCACCGAGGTCTCGCGCAACAACGCCAGCCACGGATTGCTCCGGAACGTCGGTTACACCCTGGTGGACGAGTCTGAGTTCTCCGTGACCCTTGAAGCAACCGTCTTCCCACAGCATGGCTACCCCTTCCTTGTCCGGCACCTCGTACGGTATGAGCTCGACGAAAACCTGGACCTTCGTGTCTCACAGACGATGGTCAACGATTCACAGGACGCTGCTCCGGTCGTCCTGGGCGCCCACCCCTATCTTCGCCTGGGCGACGTAGCGCCCGAAGATTTGGTCCTGACCGTCAAGGCAGCCACCCGCCTGGTAGCGGACGAACGGTTGATTCCCCGCAGCACCGCTCCCGTGGAGGGAGACTTTGACCTTTCTGCCGGCCGCGCGGTGGGCAGCTTGGACATCGACGTCGCCTTGACGGACCTGACGTTCGAGGCCGGTGTGGCCCGCCATACGTTGACGGCGCCGGATGGACGCAGCGTGTCACTTGAGCAAGACCAGAACTGCCAGTATGTCCACGTGTTCGTCACGGACACCTTCCCTGGCCGATCAAAGGTAGTCGCCATAGAGCCCATGACCGGTCCAGCCAACGCCTTTAACAGCGGGGACGGTTTGCGTTGGCTTGCGCCAGGGGACACCTTGACGATGACGTGGGGGATTACCGCCTCCCTCTAGGCCATGTGCGCGGCGGGCCGGTTTCCCATACGGCGCGGGCTGCGGAATTATGGGTTCATGACGCCAACACCGGACGCCAAATCACGTTCTGACCGACAAATTGCCCAAGACATTCCCTACGGTGTGCGCATTGCGGCCGCGTGGTCGTGGCGGATGGGCCTGATCCTGTTGATGATCGGCGCCCTGGTCTGGTTGCTGGGCAAGGTCAGCTTCCTCATCATTCCGGTCATGGTCGCTGCGCTCTTGGCCGGACTCCTCTACCCGGTGGTGCTCTGGCTGCGCAAGCGGAATCTGCCCAACGGTGCAGCAGTGGCCATCACAGTGCTGGGTTTCATCGGGGTCATCGGAGGTGCCCTTGCCCTGGTAGGCAGGCAGCTTGTCTCAGGATTCGGGGAGCTTTGGACGGAGGCACTCACAGGAATCCAACAGATCCAGGACTGGCTGGCAGCCGGACCCCTGCACCTGACGGCCGCCCAAATCGACCAGTACATTTCAGACGGTGCCACTGCCCTGCAGGACAACAGCAGCAGCATCCTCAGCGGTGCCCTGTCCTTTGGCAGCACGGCGGGACACTTTGCGGCCGGCCTGGTGCTGGCACTCTTTATCCTGATTTTCTTCCTGCTGGAAGGAAGCCGGATCTGGGGGTTCCTGGTCCGGCTTCTGCCCAAGACCGCCCGGAGGGCCGCTGATGGTGCCGGACGTCGCGGCTGGACCTCCATGGTCAGCTATGTACGGATCCAGATGTTCGTTGCCTTCATCGACGCCGTGGGCATCGGAGCCGGTGCTGCGATCATCCAGGTTCCCCTCGCGCTTCCACTGGCTGTCCTGGTGTTCATTGGTTCGTTCATTCCCGTAGTGGGTGCGCTGGTTACTGGTGCGATCGCCGTCCTGCTGGCCCTTGTGGCGAACGGACCCGTCAATGCGCTGATCATGCTGGCCATCGTCCTGCTTGTCCAGCAGCTTGAAAGCCATATCCTGCAGCCGCTGGTCATGGGTCGGGCTGTGGCGCTTCATCCGGTGGCAGTCATCCTTTCAGTAGCTGCCGGATCCTATCTCGCGGGCATCCCCGGAGCGCTGTTCGCAGTGCCGCTGCTCGCCGTAGTAAACACGGCGGTTCGCTACATTGCCGGCCGGACGTGGGAACATGATGAAGGATTGGGCGCGGCCGAGCTGCAGCCTGGAGCCGCGCAGTCGGAAGCTGATGGTGACTCCAACTTCAAGGAAGTCCACCTTCCGCGAGCCGGATCCCGCAGCGGCAGCAGCGTTGCCGGCAAGACCAAGGCCGCAGATAACACCTCCGTCCAGGAGTCTGCAGTTGACACCAACAAAGGAGAATAGTCAGTGAATACCCTCGATACCCTGCCCGTCACGCTGGACGATGTCCTCAAGGCGCAGGAGTTGCTCGAGGGCATTATTACCAAGACTCCGGTGGAGTCGTCCCGTGCGCTGGGCAGCCTCGTGGGCGGCAAAGTTTTCTTCAAATGCGAGAACCTGCAGCGTGCCGGATCCTTCAAGGTCCGCGGCGCGTACGTGCGGATGGCCCGCCTGACTGATGCCGAGAAGAAGCGCGGCGTGGTGGCTGCCTCTGCAGGCAACCACGCTCAGGGCGTAGCCGTAGCCGCGAAGAGCCTGGGCATCAACGCCCGCATTTATATGCCGCTCGGTGTCGCTCTGCCCAAGCTTGCAGCAACGCGCAGCCATGGTGCCGAAGTTATCCTGCACGGCCACAACGTGGATGAAGCACTGGCCGAAGCTCAGCGCTACGCCAACGAAACGGGCGCAGTCTTTGTGCACCCCTTTGACAACGTGGACGTCGTCGCGGGCCAGGGAACCATCGGGCTGGAGATCCTGGAACAGATCCCGGACGTAGACACCATCCTCATGGGCGTGGGCGGCGGAGGGCTTCTTGCCGGCGTCGCGGTGGCGATCAAGGCCAGGGCCAAAGAGCTCGGACGCGAGATCCGGGTCATCGGGGTACAGGCGGAAAACGCTGCTGCCTACCCTCCGTCCCTCGCTGCAGACGCCTTGGTGCCGCTCAAAAAGGTCTCCACCATGGCCGACGGCATCGCAGTGGGACGCCCAGGGCAGCTCCCCTTCAGCATCATCCGCGAGCTCGTGGACGATGTTGTGACTGTGAGCGAGGATTCCCTTGCCCGGGCCCTGATCTTCCTGCTGGAACGGGCCAAGATGGTCGTGGAGCCGGCAGGGGCCGTGGGAGTAGCCGCGCTGATGGATGGCAAAATCGAAAACCCGGGGAACACCGCCGTCGTGCTTTCCGGTGGCAACATCGATCCGATGCTGATGCTCAAAGTTATCCAGCGTGGTCTGTCGGCCGCGGGCCGGTTCATGACAGTCCGCATGATGCTGGATGACCGCCCGGGCTCACTGGCGACTATTGCCCGCATCATTGCCGAAAACGACGCCAACGTCACGGGCCTTGACCACACGCGCCTGGGCGGCTCCATCAGCATGGGCGACGTCTCCATCACCATAAACCTGGAAACGAAAGGCCACGAACACGGCGAACAGGTCCTCGGTGCCTTGAGGGCCGAAGGCTTCCAGCCGATCGTGGTGCACTGACGGGAGTTGCATATGGTGCTCGAAACGCCTGACGGATCCAAGGCCGAGGCCAAGGAGACACTCGCGGGCCGAGCCAAGGGTGGCCTGCTGTTCATGGGCAGTTTCGTGATCCTGCTGTATGTGATCGAGTTCCTGAACACGCTGATGAGGCACGGCCTTAACAGTACTTTTGGACTTCGATCCCGCAGCGTGGACGGCGTGCTGGACATCCTGACGTTTCCGCTGCTGCACGCGAACCTCAACCATTTGCTGTCCAACACCCTGCCCCTCATCATCTTCGGCTTCCTGGTTTTCCTGGCCGGTATCAGGGTCTTCCTCACAGCCTTGGCCTTCAGCTGGCTGGGTTCGGGCCTGACCGTGTGGCTTATCGGTGGCGGAGGCGTGACAGTGGGGGCGTCAGGGCTGGTGTTCGGATTTTTTGCGTTCCTGCTGGTCAGGGGCTTCTTCAACAGGAGCTGGTGGCAGATTCTGTTATCCGTGGTGCTCTTCATGGCGTACGGCAGCATCCTCTTCGGGGTGCTGCCAACCGTCATGGGCTTTATTTCGTGGCAGGCGCATCTGGGCGGGGCCATTGGGGGGATCATCGCGGCCATCCTGTTGCGTCCCAAACCCCAGGCTGCACTCTGACCCAAGTGAGTCGCAGTTGTGCGCGTTATGAGCCCTCAAAACGCGGTCTGCTGCGACTTAGTTGGGCACGCACACGAAAAACGCCGGCCCACCCCGCAAAGGGGTGGACCGGCGTCGGGTTCTTGGCGCTGCCTAGGCGACGTACGGCTTGGCGGAGACGATCTCCACCGGAATTACCTTGCCGTTGGGGGCGGTGTAGCTGAGCTTGTCGCCCTCCTTGTGGCCGATGATGGAGGCACCCAGCGGAGACTTCTCGCTGAAGACATCGAGGTCGGAGTCGCCGGCGATCTCACGCGAGCCGAGCAGGAATGTCTCTTCGTCCCCGGCGATGCGGGCAACAACCAACATGCCGGGCTCTACGATTCCGTCATCGGCAGGGGCTTCGCCAACCTGGGCATCGCGCAGGAGCGCGGTGAGCTGACGGATGCGGGCTTCAATCTTGCCCTGCTCTTCCTTGGCTGCGTGGTATCCGCCGTTTTCCTTGAGGTCGCCTTCTTGGCGGGCGGCTTCGATCTTCTGGACGATTTCCGCCCGGCCAGCGCCGGAAAGGTGGTCCAGCTCAGCCTTCAAGCGGTCGAAAGCTTCCTGGGTAAGCCAAGCTGCTGTGGCGCTGTTGGTGGTAGACACGGATTTCTCCTCTTGATCTGACAAAGCAAAGACCCCGCCGAGGTGGCCACTCGTGGAACTCAGTAACCAACTTAACGGGGTGAAGGTTTCATCCATTGTAGTAAATCCTCTGGACGAACCCAAACTGGTTGAGTTGTGGGTCACACGATTGTTATTTCCCGCTGTCCACGATCCAGCAATTATCCACTACGCCGGCGACAGCGGGGGACTCGGTTCTCAACACCGTGCGCTGAGCTGTTGTGCTCCCACCATCGGCACCGTCCTTGGGCTCATTGGGGCCGATCACCACCACTTTCCAGCCCACCACCGCGAACTTGGAATCCATGGCCTTCACGGCGCATTTGGCAGTGGCTCCCGGGTATTTGGTGACTTGGTAGTCGACCTCGGCCTGGGTGCCATCGACAGTGCTGTAGCCGATGTCCTTGAAGGTCACCGGAGCCTGTGCAGAGGACGTTGCGACCCATGCTGCGAACACAATTCCGAGGATCAGGGCCACGATGACGATGTTCCGCTTCGATGCGCGGGTCAAGCCGCGCTTTTGACCACCGTAGCGATTGGCTAGGCTGTTGCTTGCCGGTAGTTCGTTGGCCGATAGGTCCTCTGAAGTCACCTATCCAGTTTAGTGCGGATCCCGGCACCTCCTGCACAGTCCTGATTTGCACCATCCATGAAAGAGGAGCCGTCAAGTGACAGCGTCCAGCAGTTCCGAGCAGCAGCTGCGGCTGCTCGCCGTCCACGCTCATCCGGACGATGAGTCCAGCAAGGGTGCAGCGACCATGGCGATGTACGCAGCTGCAGGAGTAGACGTCATGGTCGCCACCTGCACTGATGGATCCAGGGGCGACATCCAGAACCCCGGCATGGTGGACGCTCCGCACCCCAAGCGCGACATGGCAGGTGCCCGCCGGTTGGAAATGGCCAACGCGGCGACCGTGCTCGGCATCCGGCAGCGCTGGCTTGGCTTCGTGGATTCGGGCCTGCCGGAGGGCGATCCCCTTCCACCGCTTCCGCCAGGTTGCTTTGCCTTGCAGCCGCTGGAACGCGCCACGGCCCCACTGGTCCGTCTGGTCCGCGATTTCAAGCCCCATGTCATCATCAGCTACGACGAAAACGGCGGCTACCCCCACCCGGACCACATCATGGCCCACAAGGTTGCCGTTGAGGCGTTCGAGGCAGCGGGTGACGCCTCACGCTATCCCGGAACAGGGGAGCCCTGGGCGCCCAGCAAGCTCTACTACGATCGCGCCTTCAGCCCCGAACGCTTCCGTGCACTGCACTTTGCGCTGGAAGAGGCCGGGCTGCAGTCGCCGTATGCTGAGCGGCTCGCGGCGTGGCTTGAAGCAGATGCCGAGGGCCACACTCCTCCCGCTCCCGCGCACCAGACCACCACGCAGGTGGACTGCGGCGACTTCTTCGAGGCGCGCGACGACGCTCTCCGGGCGCATCGGACGCAGATAGATCCCATGGGCTTCTTCTTTGCGGTCTCACCTGACTTGCAGCGTACGGCGTGGCCTTGGGAGGACTACACGCTGATCAAGTCCAGGGTGTCTACGGAGTTGCCGGAAAAGGACCTGTTTGCGGGGATAAGATAGGTGTTGCCACCAGTTTCTATCGTTTGTAGAAATCGCCGGCGGCCATCGAACAGCCCAGCTTCATGCTGAAGCCTGCCGACATGCATCAGCTCCCATAGAAGGTTTGAACGTGCACCACTTGATCCTCGCCTTGACCGTCAGTCCGTCGCCGGACCCCACCGGGACGCTGCGCCCTGGCCTGTCCGAGGACCAGGTGACGCCCGGGACCTGGGGCTTCGTCCTCACGGCCTTCGTCGTCATCCTCTCGACGTTCCTCATCGTGGACATGGTTCGCCGTATCCGCAGGGTTCGGTACCGTGCGCAGGTGGAGGAGGCACGCTTGGCTACAGAAGCCGGAAGCCTTGATAATGCGGGCGGCGACGCCGGCACCACGGATGAGAACGGCGATGCCGCTCCCGGAAGCCGCTAGCCCGCGCGGAAACAACTGGCCCGGGGCGGCGAACGTCCTGGGTGCGGAGCCGTCTGCCTACCTGCGCCAACACGCAGCCAACCCGGTCTTCTGGCGTCCTTTCGGCGACGAAGCGTTTGCCCTTGCCGCAGTACGGGATGTCCCCGTGTTTCTCTCCATCGGCTATGCGGCATGTCATTGGTGCCATGTCATGGCCCATGAATCCTTTGAGGACCAGGAAACTGCGGACTACCTCAATGCACACTTTGTGCCCGTCAAAGTGGACCGGGAAGAACGGCCGGACGTCGATTCTGTCTACATGACGGCCACGCAGGCCATCAGCGGTGAAGGCGGCTGGCCAATGTCCGTTTTCCTGACTCCGGAGGGCCTCGCCTTCCATGCAGGCACTTACTTCCCGCCCGTTCCCTTGCCCGGCCGGCCGTCCTTCCGAAACGTGCTTGAAGCGGTCCACGAGGCGTGGGTTGAACGCCGCGAGGCTGCGGAGCAAAACGCCAGGGGACTGGCCGCGAACATAGCAAACGCCCAGCTGTCATCTGCCGTTCGGCTTGACGGCCCGCCCGAGGTACTTGATGCACAGCTGCTTTCGGATGCAGTAACGGTTTTGGCCCGGTCAGAAGACCCCGACGCCGGTGGGTTCGGCAGCGCCCCAAAGTTCCCGCCGTCGGCGGTGCTTGAGTTCCTCATCCGTCACGCAGCGGCACGGTCGGAGACATCGGAGGCCGCGCGTGACATGGCCGCACGCGCCCTGGCCGGAATGGCACGTTCGGCATTATGCGACCAAATCGACGGCGGTTTTGCCAGGTATTCGGTCACGGCGGATTGGTCGGTGCCGCACTTCGAGAAGATGCTCTACGACAATGCCCAGCTCCTGCGCGTCTACGCCCACTGGGTGCGTCTTGGAGGCAATGATGTGTTCCCGGCCGAGGAGGCGGCGGGGGTTGCGTCCAGGTGCGGGGATTGGATGCTGGCCTCGCTGGGGCTGCCCGGGGGTGGACTGGCTTCGTCCCTGGACGCCGATACCGTGGTGGACGGGGTGCACCATGAAGGCGCAGCGTACCTCTGGACGCCGGCATCCTTGCTGGAAGTCCTCGGCCTTGGTGACGCCGAGGAGGTTGCACGCATGATGAATATTGGTGCGCAGGGGAACGTCTCGGAATTGGGATCTCCGCTGCATCCCGGACTGCCCTTGTCCGCTCCCGAGTCCGCGCTCTGGCACCGCGTCAGGCCCGCGCTCCTCGCCGCACGGGATCTCCGGAATCAGCCTGCCAGGGACGAGAAAGTTGTGGCGGGTTGGAACGGGCTCGCGATCGCCGGGCTTGCCGAGGCCGGAGCGGTGCTGGACCGCCCGGACCTCGTCGCTGCAGCTGAGAACGTTGCCGAGTATCTCGAGAAGGTGCATTGGAACGCCGAACACGGGCTGCTGGTCCGGGTCTCGCACGATTCCAGGGCGCGGGGGATCGGGGGACTCCTGGAAGACTACGCATTCTGTGCAGAGGGCCTGTTCTCGCTGTACGCCGTGACGGGAAAAAAGCGCTGGTACCGCTTGGCGGAAAACATCATCCGGGCCGCCGAAGCGCGTTTTGTCGAGGACGGGCATCTCGCCGATTCGGCCGGGGAATCTGCCCAGGTGTTCAACGCCCAAGGGCAGCGGGCTGCCCTTGATCCGTTCGACAATGCCACGCCGAGCGGGGCTGCTGGATTTGCCGGAGTGCTGCTGACGTATTCGGCGTACTCAGGCTCCCACGCCCACCGACTCATGGCCGGGAATATCCTGGGCCTGCTTCCTTCGCTGGCAACACGCGCGCCCCGTGTTGCCGGTTGGCTCCTGGCCACGGCGCAAGCGGCGTTGGCAGGGCCGGTGGAGGCCGCCGTCGTTGGTCCCGATTCGCCACTGCTGAGCGAGTTGCACAGTGCGCTTCTGAAATCCGCCAGCCCGGGTATGGCGGTCGCGTTGCAAGAGAACGACGCCGTGTCCCCGGCTGGTGATGGCGAGGTCCCGCTGCTGCTTCATCGCGCGGGTGCGCCTGATGGCTCGCCCCAAGTGTATTTGTGCCGGGATATGGTGTGCGAGATGCCGGTGGGGACCGTTGCGGACGTGCAATCAATGCTGGCGCGAATGACCTCCGGCGCTAGCTGAGGACAGCCATCATGATGGCGATGAAGTGGGCTGCGAACGCCAAGACGGTGAAGGCATGGAAGAGTTCGTGAAACCCGAAGTGTTGAACGCTGAAATTTGGCTTCTTGATGGCATAGAAGACCGCGCCTGCTATGTAGAGGGCGCCGCCCACACAAATGAGCGTGGCAGAGGCGGCATTCGCTGTGAAGAACTGCGGAAGGTAAAAGAGCGCCCCGCAGCCCAGCGCAATATAGATCGGGACGTATAACCAACGCGGGGCGTCGGTCCAGAGAACCCGGAACAGCACGCCGGCAATGGCCGCGGACCAGATAATCCACAGCAACGTGACGGCTTGGGATCGCTCCAGAAGCGACCAAGCCAGCGGCGTATAGCTTCCGGCGATCACCAGCATGATGTTGGTGTGGTCCAGGCGCTTGAGCACCAGCCGGGTCTTCGGGGACCAATTTCCGCGGTGGTAAACGGCGCTGACGCCGAAAAGAAGGACGCCCGTTACCGCATAGATCGTGGAGGTGATCTTTCGGTCGGCTGTGGGGGCAAGTGACACCAGGACGATTCCGGCCGCGAGGGCGAAAGGGGCGGCAACGGCGTGGATCCAACCGCGCCATGCGGGCTTGATAGTGAGCAGCTCGGCCATCGTTAAAGAATAACCTACGCTTCAGTAAGTTACTGATCAGTAGCTCCCGCACGATGGGAGTTTGACTCTCGCTGCACCAGTGGGGCAGCTCGGGAAGGTAGCCTTGGAGGTGCGCCGTCGTCGTAAAAGTAAGGAAGTCAGGTGAGAGTCCGGTGGAGCTGCCCGGTTTCCTCTATGGCTACTACGAGCGCCAACTCCTTCGCTCCCTGAAGCAAGACCGCATTCCCAGGCATATCGGTGTCATGGTGGACGGCAACCGCAGATGGGCCCGTCAATTCAACGCGCCAACCAGCCAGGGACATCAGGCCGGGGCGGACAAAATCCACGAGTTCCTTGGCTGGTGCCAGGAGCTTGGCGTCAAAGTAGTGACGCTGTACATGCTCTCCACGGACAACATGAACCGCTCCGGCGAAGAGCTTGACCTGCTCATGGGCATCATCGCCAACACCATGGACCGGCTGGATGAAAACGAGGACGTCTCTGTGCACGCAATGGGCGCACCAGAGCTTCTCCCGGACTACCTGGCCGATCGCCTGAACAAGCTGACCGCCCGGACCCCGGTCCATGAAAAAATCCATGTGAACGTGGCAGTCGGCTATGGCGGGCGGCGTGAAATCGTCGACGCCGTGAAGGAACTCCTCCGCGATGCGGTCGCCAAAGGGCGGACTATGTCCGACGTCGCAGATGAACTTTCGGTGGACGACATCTCAAGGTTCCTTTACACGCGCGGCCAGCCGGATCCGGACCTTGTCATCCGAACTTCCGGTGAGCAGCGGCTCTCCGGATTCCTGATGTGGCAGAGCGCCTACAGCGAGTTCTACTTCTGCGAAGCCCTCTGGCCGGCGTTCCGCAAGGTTGATTTTCTGCGGGCGCTCCGGGACTATGCCGGACGCCAGCGTCGCTTCGGCTCCTAGGTGCGCTTCGGTTAACCAGGAATTAATCAGCTGGCAATGCGACTTGCCGACGCAGGTTTCGGAATTTTCTGTGAGTGGGATTACGTTAATCCCATCAGCAGGCAAAACCGCCCGCTGATCGGGGAGGCCAGTAGATGGAGCGAACTATCGCACCAGTTACATGGGAGGCCACGCCCGGCCTTCCGGCCGAGCCGCTTCACCATTAGGCCGGGCGACCGCCCGGGGCTGGAGTCGATGTGGCTATTTCTGAGCAACTGCCCACAATGGTTTCTGACGGGGAAAGTGCAGCTACCTCTCGCGCCAAACGGGTTTCATCGGGGGAACGGACAGCATCGTCTGCAGTGGGCCGCAGCTATGTGATCGATACATCCGTCTTGCTCTCAGACCCGCACGCACTGCTGCGCTTCGCTGAGCACGAAGTCATTGTCCCGATCGTGGTCATCAGCGAACTCGAAGGCAAACGCCACGATCCCGAACTAGGGTACTTTGCCCGCAAAGCCCTGCGGCTCCTGGATGACCTCCGAATCGAACACGGTGGACTGGACCACGCGATACCCATTGGTGCCGACGGAGGCATGCTCCGGGTAGAGATGAACCATATTTCCACAGAGGTCCTTCCCGCAGGCTTCCGTGGCGGGGACAACGACAGCCGAATTCTGGCCGTAGCGAAGAACCTGGCAAACGAGGGCCACAACGTCACCGTGGTGTCCAAGGACCTTCCCATGCGCGTCAAAGCCTCTGCCATGGGACTGCACGCCGATGAATACCGCAACGAACTCGTCAAGGATTCAGGCTGGACCGGCATAGCCGAAGTGGAAGCCAGCGAAGACGAAATCACGACTCTGTATGGCCATGAGCCCGTTTTCATCCCCGCCGCAGCGGAACTTCCCGTGAACACCGGGCTTGTCCTCTTGTCCAACCGTGGCTCGGCGCTCGGCCGTGTAGGGGCGGACAAGCAGGTCCGCCTCGTCAAGGGTGACCGTGATGTCTTCGGGCTCCATGGCCGTTCGGCGGAACAACGGCTGGCCATCGATCTCCTCATGGATCCCGCAGTGGGCATTGTCTCCATCGGCGGGCGCGCTGGCACGGGCAAATCCGCACTGGCACTCTGTGCGGGCCTCGAGGCCGTCCTGGAGCGGCGCGAACACCGCAAGGTCATCGTCTTCCGGCCCCTCTACGCCGTAGGCGGCCAGGAACTGGGATACCTCCCCGGGTCTGAAGCGGAAAAGATGAACCCTTGGGCTCAAGCCGTTTTCGACACACTCGGCGCGTTGGTCAGCCAGGAAGTCGTGGAAGAAGTCATGGACCGCGGCATGCTCGAAGTCATGCCTCTTACCCACATCCGCGGACGCTCGCTGCACGATGCCTTCGTCATCGTGGACGAGGCACAGTCCCTGGAGAAGAACGTCCTCCTGACCGTGATGAGCCGCATCGGCCAGAACTCCAAGATCGTTCTCACCCACGACGTCGCCCAGCGCGACAACCTCCGTGTTGGTCGGCACGACGGCGTGGCCGCCGTCGTCGAAACCCTCAAAGGTCATCCACTGTTTGGCCACATCACCCTCACCAGGTCCGAGCGGTCGCCGATTGCGGCCTTGGTGACGGAGCTGCTCGAAGGGGCCGAAATCTAACTGGTCCTTCCCGAACGGTGGTCACTGCCGCGCGGCAACGGCCTCCCGCCGTCGCTTAGACACAACGCAAAAGGACCCGAAGGTCGCTGGGCGACCTTCGGGTCCGATGCGTCGCGATGCGCTCCTTCCCGGAAGCCCGCGGCCACGCTAGGCGCTCAGGTGCGGTTAGCGCTTGAGATATGTTTTCAGCTCTTCGTGGCCTTGGACTTTTAGGGTCCAGTTGGGGCGGTTGAAGGTTTCCGGGGTGAGGCGGACTCTTTGGACTTCTTCGACTTTGTCACCCCAACCATCGCGGACGAGGCCGTTGAGTTCGTAGCCGAGGCTCAGGGAGACGCCCAGGGATTGCTTGTTCCATGAGGCCGCTTCGGATTCGGCCACTTCCGCGTCCAAATAGTCGAACGCATAGCTCACGACGGCGGCACGCATCTCCTTGCCGAAGCCTTGCCCTTGCGCGGACTGCTTGAGCCAAGAGCCCGTGCTGACTGTTTTGAGGGTGTTGAAGTTCTTGGCGCCGATGTCCTGGACGCCCAGGAGGTCCTCGTTGTGCCAGACCCCGAGGAGGAGTGTCCAGGATTCAGGCGTGAATCCGGCCCTGCAGCGCCAGTACCACTGGGCCATGTTGGGGGCGAGCTCATCGTCCGGCAGTTCTGCCCACGGGGTGCTGAACGGGCTCTTGCCGGGCTCGTGGACACCAGATCGGGCTGCCGCGACGGCAGCGGGGATATCGGCGTCGAGAACTGGACGGAGGGTCAGTCGGGGAGTCGTGAGCGTTAGTCCGAAGGGC
This sequence comes from Paenarthrobacter sp. 2TAF44, assembly GCF_052114885.1. Taxonomy (NCBI): domain Bacteria; kingdom Bacillati; phylum Actinomycetota; class Actinomycetes; order Micrococcales; family Micrococcaceae; genus Paenarthrobacter; species Paenarthrobacter sp. 2TAF44. The sequence continues at coordinate 111,891 of NZ_JBFRFP010000005.1, forward strand.
GGCCAGATTTCCGCGAGCGTGGTCATCGGTGCAGCTTAGCCCGGCCGTCGAGGGCATGCGAGTCACAGAGTTGGTGACAGTCTTGGTGGATCGTGGGGATGTCAGGCTGCTGGGCCGATGTCCCAGGAGATATGGCGTCGAACGTCGGTCAGGTTCATTGACTCGGCAAGGAAGAGATCGTCCAGCATGTATTCGTCAACGGCCAGGATCTTCAGCCAATGACCCTTGCCTGCGGTATCGCCGTCCAGGCTTTGGCTGGCGACGCAGACCCCGGTCCCTGCATCCACCCTGATGAGCGTGCGTCCCGGATGGGCCAAAGGTTGGGAAGGATCCAAGGGCACGTAGGTTCGGCCACGCGTAACCACAGTTTCCAAGGCCAAGCGTCCCTCATGGTCAACTTCCCGGGGCTCTTCCAGTGACACTGGATTGGAATCCGGGAACTCCAGCGGGACGGGCGCATTACCGGCAAGTTCCACCGGATCCAGTGCGGCAGCCAGCCGTCCGTTCCCAAAGGAGGGCTCACCGTAGGCCGCCTCTGGGCGCCTACGGACCAAGCCAGAGGCGTCGTAAACCGGAGTGACGAGGTGCGCCGGAAGCAACCATGAGCGTCGGGTCGCACTGACGTAAAAGTCGTCGCGGGAATCGTTGATGCCCGTGGTGCTGTGCAGCAGCTTTCCGTCGGGAGTCTCCAGACGAAGCGCGCCGGGCCGCCTGAGCCATGCACGGACCATGTTGTCGCCAGTGCCAGGCCGTTCGAGGTATTCGAAACGAAGGCTGGTCCACTTCCATGGTGAAGAACGGCAGAGATTGCGGAATGTGGAGGACAAGTCCTGCGCCTGCCCGCCATGCCCGTTAGCTGGCGCAAAACCAGACCCGAAGTCCGGTCCGAAACCTGATCCACCTGCACTGTAGCGCCCCATATCCACAGTTTACCTACGCGTTCAGCCCGGCCCCTGGACGAATTCGGGATAGCATCTGCAGGGTGATCCGACGACTCGCCGACCTCTGGGACGCCAGCCCACTGGGCTTCTGGCTGGTGGTTCTTGCCTGCGCGTACTTCGTAGTGATGGCGGTGCGCCTGACCATCATTGATGTCCGGAGCCATCTACTGCCGAACCGGATCGTCTTTCCCTCCTACGCGGTGGGCGGCGTCCTATTGCTGGGCGCTGCGGTCCTGGTGTTCGTTGGCGGCCCGGACGCTGGGCTGGATGCCTCAATGTTCGGTATCCCTGGGCTCGGAGTGCTGGCCGGTGGCGGCGTGCTGTGGCTGTTCTACTTCCTGCTTCGCTTGGTCTATCCACCTGGTATGGGGTTCGGGGACGTGAAGCTGGCTGGAGTGCTTGGGCTCTACCTTGGCTACCTTGGGTGGACCCATGTCTTCGCGGGCACGTTCGCTGCCTTCCTGCTCGGCGGATTGTGGAGCCTGGTGATCCTCGTGTCCAGACGCGGCACGCTGGGTTCAGCCATCCCGTTCGGACCCTTCATGCTGGCAGGAGCCCTGGTGAGCATGGTGCTTTTACCTGCTTGAACCGTTCGGGCGGAGGCCGCCGGGGCCAACTGCAGCCGAACTGCAACGCTTCTGCGTATTCTGCGGTTCACCGGGCTGCGGCATGCTTAGCCCAGATGGTTTGATGCGCTCAACACGCCTGGAGGGGGCTGCGGTGCAGGGAAGTAGTTTTTGGTCCGTACTGGGGGTCACCATGGCCTGCACTTTGCTGCTCTCCGGCTGCGGGCAATCGGGCAACGTTCCCCGTGCAACCCCGGGGGCCAGCATCCAACCGCTCACGACTCAGCAGCCGGAGCCCTTCTGCGAGGGCGGTCCGCTGGGTTGCTCCACTTTTACGTCGGTGCGCGGGAGCGATGCCACTGGAGACGTAGCGTGGCTCGGGACCCAACCGCTGCAGATCAGCTCTACGCATGTTAACGGGGAGTGGACCCTGCTGGTGAAGACACCGTGCAACGTGCTCAATGTGGAAGTCTCGGTCCAGGACGATGTCTGGGCAATGCGTTCGATGGTCGCCTCCGCTATGGGCTGCCGGGAGCTTGAGGGCAGCTACGAGGGCTGGACCGCCAAACTCTTTGAGCAGCCTGTTCAATGGAACCTCGACGACGGCGTGCTCACGTTGAGCAACTCACACGCAACAATCGAATTGAAGGAAAGTTAAGCCATGGGCGCACCGGAATTTGTCCTCAAGCTTCGGGAGAAGATCGGGAATGACCCGCTGTGGTTACCGGCGGTCAGGGGAGTGGTTTTCGACGACGATGGCCGGGTGCTGCTCTGCCAACGGGCGGACAATCACCACTGGACGGTTATTACCGGCATCCTTGAGCCAGGCGAGCATCCCGCGCCAGGACTGGTCAGGGAAATCTTCGAGGAAACTGGGGTTGTGGCCGAAACTGAGCGGATCATCGCCGTCGGGGTTGTAGGTCCGGTGACCTTTCCAAATGGCGACATCTGCGACTTCCTGGATATCACCTTCCGCTGCAGATACGTCTCCGGCGACGCTCAGGTAAACGATGATGAATCGATCGCCGTTGGCTGGTTCGGCCTGGATGAACTGCCTGACATGAGCGAGGGAAACCTTCAGGCCATCAGGCTTGCCACGGAGCCCGAAGGCCCCGTGGCGTACCAGGTGGAGGACTAGGCTATTTGGCGCCTGCGTCAGCCGGTGCCCGCAGAGGCTCTTGCCCTTCGGCAGAGGCCACAGCGGCTTCCAGGCGTTCAGCTTCGAGGCGTTCAGCCTCTGCACCTCCGACGGCTTCGCCCCGCGCCACCATGCCGGCAGTGTCCGAGAGAGGGATCTGCTTGAGCGTGATGGCCAGCAACAAGGCGATGGCGATGAACGGGACCAAGTACCAGAACACGGGTGCCAGCGAGTTGGCGTAGGCGTTGACTATCGCGTCGCGAAGCTGTTCAGGCAGTTGAGCCAAGGCCTGGGGGTCCAACGTGCTGGTGGACTGCGAGGCCTGCTCGGCAGACGCGCCGGCCCCAGTAAAAGCGTTGGTCAAGGATTCAGCAAGGCGGTTGGTGAAGATGGAACCGAAGACGGCGACGCCCAGCGAGGCACCCACCTCGCGGAAGTAGTTGTTGGTGCTGGTGGCCGTGCCAATCTGGTCTGCCGGAACGGAATTCTGGACCACCAGGACGATCACCTGCATGATCAAACCAAGGCCTGCGCCGAAGATGAAAAGCTGGACGCAGATGACCCAGATCGGCGTTTCAGCCGTGAGCGTGGTCAGCCACAACATGGCCGCAATGGTCAGTGAGGCACCAAGGATCGGGAACATTTTGTACTTGCCGGTCTTGGAAATGCGGATGCCGGAGTAGATGGACGTTCCCATCAGGCCAACCATCATCGGCACCATGAGCAGCCCGGACTCTGCGGCGGAGGTCCCGGAGGACATCTGCAGGAAGGTAGGTACGAAGGCGATCGCTGCGAACATTCCCAGGCCCAGCGTGAAGCCAATGGCAGTTGCGTTGATGAAGATGGGATTCTTGAACAAGCTCAGGGGAATGATGGGGTCCTCGGCACGCCGTTCAACCATCACGAAGGCAAACGCCGCCAGAACCATACCGGCTCCAAAGGCCCACGTGAGCGGGGAATCCCAGCCTTCATCCTTCTTGCCGCCGAAATCGGTGAAGAAGATGAGGCAGGTGGTGGCTGCGGAAAGGAAGAGGACACCCAGGATGTCGATCTTCTTCTCAGCCTTCTTGTTCGGCAACGTCAGGGCGAACCATGCCGTGATAAAAGCTGCGATGCCGATGGGGATGTTGATGTAGAAGGCCCATTCCCAGGTCAGGTGATCAACGAAGAATCCACCCAGAAGCGGACCGGCCACGGCTGACAGGCCAAAGATAGCGCCCAAGGGACCCATGTATTTGCCGCGCTCTTTGGCGGGCACGACGTCGGCAATGATGGCCTGCGACAAGATCATCAAGCCGCCTCCGCCGAGGCCCTGGATGGCACGGAAGATCACGAAGCCCCAGAAATCCGTGGCGAAGGCGCAACCAACTGAAGCGAGCGTAAACAGCGCGATGGCTATGAGGAACAGGTTCCGGCGGCCCAGGATGTCGCCAAATTTACCGTAGATCGGCATGACGATGGTGGTGGCCAGAAGGTAGGCCGTCGTGATCCAGGCCTGATGCTCCACTCCACCCAGCTTGCCCACAATGGTGGGCATGGCAGTGGAAACGATGGTTTGGTCGAGGCTGGACAGGAGCATGCCTGCGATCAGCGCCGAGAAAATGATCCAGATCCGTTTCTGGGTCAACAGCAGCGGCTCGGCTGCCTTGGAAAGGGTACTCATGCGTGATCCTTCGGGGTTTCTGCAGGTGTGGTGTCCAGTGGTTGGGCAAAGAGTTTTTGGGCTGCTGCGAGGTTCTGACGCAGAATTTCGCGGTAGGGCCGGACATTGTCCTCGGAGAAGAACTGCTGCGCGGTCTTCTTTGAGACAGCTCCGAAGACGGCAGCGGCCATCACGATTTCGGGGTGCCCGGGTGAAAGGCCTTCACGGTCCGCAATGAGTTCGGCGAATTGCCGCTCACGGGCTTCGCCTTCCAGTGTCATCCGGCCAAGGAGTTGGGGCTCGGCTTTGATGGCGGCGATGAGTTGGTGGACCTCGGACCGGCTGATTGCCGAACGCTCCATGATGGTCACCGTGAGCTGATACAAGGCGGCGAGCAAAGTGCTCGAGATACTGTCTGTGTTCCGCGTGGGCCCACGATTGAAATCTTCGATCGCGTCCTGGGGCAGTTCGTCCGAGAACGCGCCGATCACCGCGTCTTCCTTGGAGTGGAAGTAATTGAAGAACGTACGACGCGAGATACCCGATTCTTCGCAAACCTGTTCCACGGTGTATCCGTTCAGCCCACGTTCCGCGGTGAGGGAACGGGCGACGGCGGTAATCGCCGAACGTGTTGCGGCCCGCTTGCGCTCGCGGAGGCCGCCGTCGATATTTGCACTATTGCTCACAAAGTAAAGTTTTGCACTCTTTTGCGGAAAGTGCAAAATTTGTAGAGCTTAGGCGCATGAGCCGCACGCAAACTCCCGGGCACGCCGACGGCCGGTATCTTTCGTGCGAAAGGTACCGGCCGCCGTCGTGCTTTAAGTATTAGTTCTTGTGAGCCGGGGACGTCATGGTGGTGACGTCGAGAGCCTTGTCGAGCTCTGCCTCAGTGACCTTGCCTTCGCCCTCGCCGACGAAGCCAAGCTTCTCTGTGGCCTGGCGGATGGTCAGGCCCTCCTTGACGGCAATCTTCGCGATCTTCGCGGCGTTCTCGTAGCCGATGAACTTGTTCAACGGGGTCACGATCGAGGGGGAGGCCTCGGCCAGGAATCGGGCGCGCTCAACGTTGGCGGTGATGCCATCGATCATCTTGTCGGCCATGACGCGGCTGGTGTTGGCCAGCAGGCGGACGGACTCCAACAGATTGGCGGCCATGACAGGGATGCCGACGTTCAATTCGAAGGCGCCGTTGGTCCCGGACCAGGCGATCGCGGTGTCGTTGCCGATGACCTGGGCGCAGACCATGATGGAGGCTTCGCAGATAACGGGGTTGACCTTCCCCGGCATGATCGAGGAGCCCGGCTGAAGGTCCGGGATGGCGATTTCGCCGAGGCCCGTGTTGGGGCCCGAGCCCATCCAGCGGAGGTCGTTGTTGATCTTCATGAAGGAGATCGCGATGTTGCGCAGCTGGCTGGAGCCCTCGATGAGGCCGTCGCGGTTTGCCTGAGCTTCGAAGTGGTCGCGGGCCTCGGTCAACGGAAGCCCCGTGTCGGCTGCGAGCAGTTCGATGACACGCTCCGGGAAGCCGGCAGGAGTGTTGATGCCGGTGCCAACAGCGGTGCCACCAAGGGGGACCTCCGCGACGCGGGGGAGTGCGGCGTTGATGCGCTCAATGCCGTAACGGACCTGGGCGGCGTAGCCACCGAACTCCTGGCCGAGCATCACCGGCGTGGCATCCATAAGGTGTGTGCGGCCGGACTTGACGACGTCCTTGAACTCCTCGGCCTTACGGTCCAAGGATGCTGCCAGGTATTCCAGGGCCGGGATCAGGTCATTGATCAGGGCGGAGGTGGCGGCAACGTGGACGGATGTGGGGAACACGTCGTTGGAGGACTGCGAAGCGTTCACGTGGTCGTTGGGGTGGACCACTTTGTCGCTGCCCGCAGCTGCGAGGGCACGCGAAGCGAGCTCTGCGATGACCTCGTTGGTGTTCATGTTGGAGGAAGTGCCCGAGCCGGTCTGGAAGACGTCAATCGGGAAGTCGCCGTCGTACTTGCCCGTTGCCACCTCATCGGCAGCTGCGGCGATGGCCTCGGCGAGCTCACCATCGAGCACCCCCAGTTCGGCGTTCGCCAGTGCAGCAGCCTTCTTGACGCGTGCAAGGGCTTCGATGTGAGTGCGCTCAAGCGTCTTGCCGGAGATGGGGAAGTTCTCCACAGCACGCTGCGTCTGGGCGCGGTACAGGGCGTTCACGGGGACGCGAACTTCGCCCATCGTGTCATGTTCAATACGGAACTCAGTGGTGGAAGTCATGGGGCTAGCTTAGGGCGATTGGGTGCCGCATCGAAAACCCGGAATGGAGTGCTACGTGCTCCGGCACGAAGGCCGGAGCACCGTCCACTAAAGCTTGCCGATCCCGGAAACGAGGGCCGCACGGCCTTCATCGAGCTTGTAGGACAAGCCCACCACAGCCACTCGGCCTTCGTCGATGGCGTCCGAAATCACACGCGAGCTGTCGGCCAGCCGCGCTGAGGTTTGCTTGACGTGCTCCACCACCATGTCGTTCACGTCTTCCTGTTCGTTGCGCAGGGAGGTCAGTACGGACGGGGTGATGCGTTCCACGAGGTCGCGGATGAACCCTGCAGGCATCTCGCCGGTTTCCACGGCGGCCTTGGTAGCCGTCACGGCTCCACAGCTGTCGTGGCCAAGGATGACTATCAACGGAACGCCGAGCTCGGCAATGCTGTACTCAAGGGAACCGAGGACGGCGTCGTCGATCACCTGGCCGGCAGTACGCACCACAAAGGCGTCGCCCAAGCCGAGATCGAAGATGATCTCTGCGGCAAGACGGGAGTCGGAGCAGCCAAAGATGACGGCGAAGGGGTTCTGGTTCTCGATGAGTGACGAGCGCCGGGACGCGTCCTGGTTGGGGTGCAGGGATTCGCCGGCAACAAAGCGTTCGTTGCCCTCTTGGAGGCGGCGCCAGGCAAGGGCGGGAGTCAGATAAGTAGGCACCTGATTACTTTACGGCCCGGAGGTGGCGTGCCGTAAAACTGTTGCGCCGCGTGTGCTTATGAGGACGGCGCTCCAGATTCTGACGCTGCAGCGGCTTGGTCCGCAGACTTAACCACGGCGGCGGCGAGCGTGGCGAACTCTGCAAGGTTGGCCGTGCCGCTCAGGATGATAGTGGTTCCGCGGTAGTTGAGAACCATGCTGCGCTTGTCCTTGCCGGAATCGTGGAGCTCCCAATCCTGGCCACCGGCGTTACGGGTGCCGGTTACTGGCATGTTGCCGGTCTGCTGCAGCACCCATGTGGGATTCGCCTTGGTGGTCTGGGTGAGGCCGATGAAGGCCTCCTTGGGAGTCAGGTAACCAACTTCCCACGTGGGCACGCCCGTTCCCGTGCCGGATTCCCAGCGGGCGTAATTCGGCTTGAATGTGTCGCCGGTTTCCGGCGTGACAGGTGTGAATCCCGCCACATCGGCAGCGTTGCGGGCTATGGAAGCAACATCAACGGCGGGCCGAAAGCCCTCACCCTTCGGAGCGGGGTTCATCAACACAATAGGAAGGAATGCCAGGACACACAGCACCAGGGCAATGATCATGCCAATGACAGAGGCATTGGCCCGCTTGGCGGCTTTTGCCGGAATGACGGGTTTATAAGGGGCATCCATAGCGTCCGGGGCGCTGTTGGGGGTTGCCTCTGCGGCCTTGGGCTGGTTGCCGGCAGCGGGCTTGTCCTGCGTTTCACTCACTCCTCCATAGTCCCTCATCCCGGCTGTGAACACACAACCGGGAACCTCGCCGCAGGAATTGCCGGCCGTGGTCATCCAGCGACTCCAAACGCATGCGGCGACTATGATCGTTCATAGAGGGACCCCAGGTTGCCTCGTGCAACCGTGTTCCGGTCCCGTGAATCGTCACTCGAAGAAGAGGTTCAAGTGTCTCCTGCACCAATGACCCAGCAGTATTCCACGATTTCGCCGTCGCTCGCCGTCGGCACCGACGAACCCGACCGCAACCTGGCGCTGGAACTCGTCCGTGTCACCGAGGCCGCGGCAATTGCCGGTGGCCACTGGGTAGGTTTCGGCGACAAGAACAAGGCAGACGGCGCCGCCGTCGACGCCATGCGTTCGTTCCTTCACACCGTCCACTTCAATGGCGTCGTGGTCATCGGTGAAGGCGAAAAAGACGAAGCCCCCATGTTGTTCAACGGAGAGCAGGTTGGTGACGGCACCGGTCCCGAGTGCGATGTCGCCGTGGACCCCATCGACGGCACCCGCCTGACCGCCCTCGGCATCAACAACGCCCTTGCCGTCCTGGCAGTGGCCGAACGCGGTTCCATGTTCGATCCGTCCGCGGTCTTCTACATGGAAAAGCTGGTCACAGGCCCCGAAGCTGCCGACATGGTTGACCTGCGCCTGCCCGTGAAGCAGAACCTGCACCTGATCGCCAAGGCAAAGGGCGTCAAGGTCAACCAGCTGAACGTCATGATCCTGGACCGCGACCGGCACCGCCCGCTCGTGGAAGAAATCCGCGAAGCCGGTGCACGCACCAAATTCATCATGGACGGCGACGTCGCAGGTGCCATCGCCGCAGCCCGGTCCGGAACCGGCGTGGACGCACTGATGGGAATCGGTGGCACACCTGAAGGCATCGTTGCTGCCTGCGCCATCAAGTCACTCGGCGGTGTTATCCAAGGCCGTCTGTGGCCCACCTCGGACGATGAGAAGCAGAAAGCGATCGACGCCGGACACGACCTCGACCGCGTTCTCTCCACCAACGACCTCGTCACCTCGGACAACTGCTACTTTGCAGCCACCGGCATCACCGACGGCGACCTCCTCCGCGGCGTTCGCTACTCGAAGGACCGCGTACTGACGCAGTCCATCGTGATGCGTTCGAAGTCCGGCACAGTTCGCTTCGTTGATGCTGAGCACCACGCATCCAAGTGGGAGACGTACGCGCGCAAGCCGTAACCCCTTAGCTAACAGAAGGACGGCGAGCATCGCTCGGCGGCTATCTCCTCGTACCTCGTCGATTTGATGCCGCTTTCGCGATACTCGCCGTCCTTCTTTGTGTTCAGCCTGCTCCGGTTGCGCGCGTTTTTTGGGGGGTGGTGACACCTGAGCTCGATTTCGCTGCGCAAATGGAGTGGGGACGCGCGGATTTGGGTGTCGGGGGTCTGTTTGTGAGTCACCCGGGATGATGCGTGTCGTCAGCCGGGGCACGATGTGCGCGTCCGCGTTAGGTTCGACGGCGGCGCTCGGGCGAGTGCCGCCGTCGTGCTTTCCGGGGTGGGCGGCCGCCGTGGGTGTGCCGTCGCCACCTACTTTGATCCTGCAGGCCGTCCGACATGCCGTCGTTCCGGGCGTGTCGCAGTGAGTGTTGAGTCAAAGAGGGTCATGACGGTACGCGGCCCTGGCCGTTGCCGGGTCGCCGGGGAATGTGCGTGTCGTCAGCCGGGGCACGAGGTCCGCGTCCGGGTTAGGTTCGACGGCGGCGCTCGGGCGAGTGCCGCCGTCGTGCTTTCCGGGGTGGTCGGCCGCCGTGGGTGTGCCGTCGCCACCTACTTTGAGGCTGTACGTGGTCCGACACGCCGGGATGGCCGGCGTGTCACCGAGTCGGCGGCGTCAAAGTGGGTGGTGGAGGTACGCGTTCCTTGTGTTGACTTGGGGGAACTGGCCTAGCGGAGCTTGTCGCGGAGTTTCCTGGCCACTTGGTAGGCGCCGTAGCGGAGTTTGTTCACAGGGAGGTCCCATGTGCCGGGGTAGGTTACTTCGCGGCCTCCGAAGGACTTCTTGAAGGACGTGAAGCCGGCCCATTTGTGGTCCGGCTGGTCTTCGGGGGCCACGCCCCAGAGGTCCACGTGCTTTAGGCCCTTCTCCTTGGCATCTGCCATGAGGTTGACCAGTAGCGGAATACCGGCACTGAGCTTGCGGTGGGTGTCATCCAGCGCGGCGTGGGCATAGGTTCGCGTGTCTGCGGAATCGTAGGTGAAAGCGGCAGCGATCGGCTCGCCCTCGAGTTCGGCTATGAACAGCGTCCCTGCACCGGACGGTAGCAAAGATTCAGCCACTTGGGTGAGGTACTCATCGCTTTGTGGCTTGAAGCCGTTGCGTGCTGCCGTCAGATGGAGGAAATGCAGGAGAATTTTGATGTCCGCGGGATCCTGGGATGCCCGGAACGTCACGCCCTTCTTGTGGATGTTGCGGTAGAGGTTCCGGTTGGTCGGCTTCATTCCGGCGAGGACGTCCTTGAAATCGCCCTCAAGGTCCACGATCCAGCTCAACTCCGGCTGCAGGTTGACGGGCGCCGGCTGCAGGCCGCGGGAACGAAGGAGTGCATCGGCCTCGGATGCTGTGAAGCCTGCTGATACAGGTTCCATGCGCACGAAGACGGCACGTTCCTTCTTCGCCAATTCCACCAAGGCCGACGTCGCGGCGTCGAAGGCGTCCACGGACTTTGCCACGGGCCCATAAGGGGTGTAGATGACCTTGCCCGCTGGGTTCTTTTCCTCTATTGCGAGGAAGCTCCACCCGGGACCGGACTGCTCATGGACCCGGCGGCCGAGCGAGCGCTGGACGGCAGCCCAAGCGGGCGTCTGCAGAAAAAAGTCCACGTTCAGTTACCCAACCCTGTGGTCACGGCGAAGGCAACACTCGTATCGGTGGCCCCTTGCACGGGATGAACATTCACCGGGTTCTCCACCTCAGGGATGAAGGCGGCACCGCCACGCTGCAGCGGGAGGTCGCTCTTGGGGGAGTCGAGCACCACAGAACCGGCAACAACCACGACGACGGCGGGACCGGACTGTGCCAGCGGCACCGGTTCGGCACCCGGGCCGAGTTCGATCCGTTGGAGTTGGAACTCCTTGAAGGGCGGGCGGTATAGTTCCTGGCCAAACTCTGTTCCGCTGGCCTCAACGCGGGGCACGCCCATCGATTCGAAGCGGATGGTCTTGATCAGTTCCGGGACGTCCACATGCTTGGGCGTGAGTCCGCCGCGCAGCACATTGTCCGAGGAAGCCATGACTTCGACGCCCAGGCCGTGAAGGTAGGCGTGGACGTTGCCGGCCGGCAGGTACACAGCCTCGCCCGGTTGCAGGGAAAGGTGGTTGAGGAGCAGGGAAATGAGCACGCCAGAATCGCCGGGGAAAGCCTCATTGATTCCCAGCATTGCCGTGAGCGCATCTTCGTGGGGCTCTTGGGGGGCGCCTGCACGCAGGACGGCTTGTACCTCGTGAATGGCATCCGAGACGTCGCTGCCGCCCTCGATCAGGCGTGTGAAGGCAGCTTTGAGGGCTTCGGATTCGTTGGGAACGCTGAGGTCGGAGATAACGCCGCTGATGACTGCAGGGACCTCCACTGCGGCGGAATCCAGCACTGAGGCAAGGTGCTCAAACACAAGCTTTGCTGCTGCAGGGGAGCGGAACCCACACAATGCCCGGAAGGGCGTGAGGGCAAAAATCATCTCCGGCTTGTGGTTATCGTCCCGGTAGTTGCGTTCGGAGGAATCCGCGGGGATCCCTGCGGCATTCTCGCGGGCAAAGCCTTCGCGTGCTTGTTCCAAGCTAGGGTGCACCTGCAGAGAAAGGGGCTGCTCTGCGGCCAGGAGCTTGGTAAGGAACGGAAGCCGGGGCCCGAACTCGGCAAGGCTGGCGGTTCCCAGGAAATGGGTAGGATCCGAGGCGATCAGGGCGTCAAGAGGTTGTGTGACCCCGTTCGGGTGAATGGCTGTGGACGGGGAATCAGGGTGGGCGCCGATCCACATTTCCGCCTCCGGACCACCTGAGGCCGGCCGCCCCAGCAAGCCGGCGATCGCCGTCGTCGAACCCCACGCGTAGGGTCGCAAAACATTCTCAATCTGGTACACGAAGGAAGGTCCTTATCGTCGCGCTGAACGTGAGGTGGTGGTGCTGCTGCGGGCTACAGCGGGGCGCATTGCCCATTGGTTGCCACGAGATCGCGGATGCCTTGCTCGTCGCCCTGGGCCTTGAGGCCGTTGAGCAGTTCTTCCGTGATGGGCGTGCCGTCCGGCGTAGTGGTCACCGGCGTGAAATCCGACGACGACGGAGACGGAGACGGCTGCTGACCTGTTGGGATCCCGGCCGGGAAGCTGCTGGGGACTGGGCCCGCTGCCGCGACATTGGAACCCACACTGCCGTTGTTGGACACCATGGAGTCATCGGCCTTTGGGCTGTTCTGGGAGGTCAGCAGTTCCTGGACCTTGGAGTGAATCAGGTCGAAGTCCGGCACCGTGGAGAACGAGGCATCGAAATCGGGAGGGCCAATAGTGAGGCGCTTGACCGGTTGGCCCTTGGACTTCAAGGCGAGGTCCACGAAGCTTCCCAGCTGCGCGGAGGAGATGTTGGATTCCACCACCTTTGTGCCTGCGTTGGCGATGTCCTCGAACTTGGTCAGCAACGTGCCGGGGTCCAGCTGCTTGAGCATGGCCTGCTGTACGCATTGCTGGCGCGCAATACGGGCGTAGTCGTCAACGAATTCACGGGAACGGCCGTACCAAAGGGCGTGGAAGCCATCCAAGTGCTGGTCGCCGGCAGGAATCCAGCCATCGGGCATGCCGTGGATCCCGTTGGCCTCGTCAGTGACAGGACCACTGATAGGTACCCAGCCGCCAGCCTTGATGCGGATGCCGCCCATGGCGTCGATGAGCTTGGCGAACCCGTCCATATCCACCAGCACATAGGCCTGCACCGTGATACCCAAGGTCCCGGACACCGCTTCTAGTGTTGCCTGGGCGCCGGGATCGGCAACGCCCGGGTACAGGTCCTTGTGATTATTGGTGACCTCGGTGTTGACGGCGTTGATGAGGCATTCATCGCCGCAGTTATAGCCGTCGGGGTAGATCTTCCGCATGGGGGATCCCTCGCTGAACTGTGCGTTCTGCAGGTTCCTGGGAACGGAAATGATGGCACTTTCACCCGTTTTGGCATCAACACTGATGACCGACAGGCTGTCCGGACGCCGACCTGTGCGGTCGTCACCGGCGTCGCCGCCCATCATCAGGAAGTTATAGCGGCCATCCACGGGATCGATGGCAGGGCCCGCGTTGAAGATGCTGCCGATCGCGTTGCGGCTGACGTTCAACACGTAGGCAAGGTAGCCCAATGACCCGCTGGCCAGAACTGTTGTCACGGCAAGGACGACGGCAATAATGGGCCGCATCCCGGGGGCCAGCAGGTTGGGCCGGATGATCCGCAAGGTGTTCAGGAACAGGTAGGCCCAGCCCAAAGCCAAAGCAACGAGGACAACGATGATGAACAGCGAGCCCACGGGATGGGTGACGATGCTGAGCAGCATGCTCCGGTTCACCAGCGCAATCAAGAGCGTCAGCAAAGCCAGCGCCCACACAGTGAGTGTGATGCGAAGGGCGAGGCGGCCCAGCTTGCGGTCACCTGCCACGATCTGGGCACTGCCGGGGATGAAGAGGGTGAGGAGGACCAGCACGAAGGCGCGTTTGGTCCGCACCGGGGCGCTGGCCCCGGATGGATAGCGGACTGGATCAGTCAGGGCGGCGCCGGACTGATTCGGGTTCTTGTGCATGGTGGTCATCCGCTGCCGTCCTAGTGGCTGCTCCGGGCGGAAGCATTTGCTGGGGAAAAGACTTCTTCAACCTTATGGCGCAGGTTTTCGCCCTTCTTGGTGGCGACGTCGTTCAACTCCTGGGCGAATTTGAGCAAGTCTTCGCGAAGGCGGTCTGCGAGTTCGTCTGTGCCGGAGGCGAGCATCCGTACAGCAAGGAGTCCTGCGTTGCGGGCACCGGCGATGGAGACAGTGGCAACCGGAACTCCGGCAGGCATTTGAACGATGGACAACAGTGAGTCCATGCCGTCCAGTGTCTTCAATGGAACCGGGACGCCGATGACAGGCAGGGGAGTGACCGAAGCCAACATTCCAGGAAGGTGGGCGGCCCCGCCTGCTCCGGCGATGATGACGCGAAGGCCGCGCTCGTGCGCGGTCTGGCCATAGCGGATCATCTCAGTGGGCATGCGGTGCGCCGAGACGACGTCCGCTTCAAAGGGGATGCCGAACTCAGCCAAGGCGTCCGCGGCGGCTTCCATGACGGGCCAGTCGGAGTCGGAGCCCATCACGAGACCTACGAGCGGGGCTGTTGATGCTGATGTCATTCGGTCTCCTCGTGGGTGGTCTGTGCGGGCATCCGGCCGTCACGGATGATGTTGGCTACTGCCGTGGCGCGTTGGCGGATGGAATCTACCTCCGAGGTAGATGTGCCAGCCAGATTGACATGCCCGATCTTGCGCCCCGCCCGCACGGACTTGCCGTAGCAGTGCACCTTTGCTGCCGGTTCGTAAGCCAAGGCCATGGGGAAGGCTTCGAAGAGGTTCTGGTTATCCCCACCCAGGAAATTCTTCATGACAAATACCGGCGCCACAGCATCCGTGGCGCCCAGCGGCAGGTCCAGCACCGCACGCAGATGCTGTTCGAATTGGCTGGTGATGGATCCGTCCTGCGTCCAATGGCCTGTGTTGTGGGGGCGCATGGCGAGTTCGTTGATGAGGAAGCCGGCGCCAACCCCAGGGGTTTCAAAGAGCTCGGCAGCCATGACACCCGTAACGCCGAGTTCGTTGGCGATCCGAAGTGCAGCCCCCTCGGCTGCGGCGGCAACTTCGAGTGGAATGTTCTGTGCGGGGGCGATAACTTCGTCGCACACGCCGTCTACCTGAATGGTGTGAACTACCGGCCAGGCGCGTGATTCGCCACTGGGCGTGCGGGCTACAAGGGCGGAGAGCTCGCGGCTGAAGTCCACCTTGGCTTCGGCAAGCAGGGGGCTCATGGCCTGGAACCAGTCCCCAGTATCAGCTGCGTCATCGGCGGAGTCAACAATGCGGACGCCCTTGCCGTCGTAGCCGCCGCGCGGCGTCTTCAGCACCACAGGCCAGCCGATCTTGTCGCCGAAGGCCACCAGTTCTTCTACTGAGTCAACGGCGGCCCACTCCGGGTTGGGCAGCCCGAGGCGATCGATGGCCGCGCGCATCACGAGCTTGTCCTGCGCATTTACCAAGGCATCAGGTCCTGGCTGCACATTCACGCCGGCGTCGATCAAGGCACGCAGATGTTGTGTAGGAACGTGTTCGTGATCGAACGTCAGGACGTCCACGCCCTTGGAGAACTCAAGCAGAGCGTCCAGGTCTTTGTAGTCACCAATGGGGGCGTTGGCCACGGCGGGGACAGCCGAAACGTCCTCGCCCTCAGCCAAAACGCGTAGTTCGAAGCCAAGAGCGGTAGCGGGCGGGGCCATCATGCGTGCGAGCTGGCCGCCGCCAACAACGCCAATTACTGGAAAAGTCACAAGGTTCAGCCTACCGAACCAGCGGCCGGAACACTGATTCAGCCGCTGTTTCGTGACCATTTCGACGTGGCCCAGGCCCCGGTATCGGCGTTCTCACAGGGCACTCAAAGGGAACGGTTGGAAATGGGCGCTAAAATGAATGAGGCCCATCGGCCCACTTTTCAACGGCCATGGAGGGTCATGATCACCACACTTGCAGATCGCATCCGCGGACTTGCCTCGCTTTTTTGGCGCGAGGTAGCAAAGTTCGGCGCCGTAGGCGGTGTTGCTTTTGTCATTGACTCGGCAGTTTACATCTGGCTGTTTTCGGGCCCGATGCACGGAAGCGAAGTTTGGGCGAAGGCCATTGCGACGATCGTTGCAAGCGTGTTCTCCTGGGTAGCCAACCGCTTCTGGACCTTCCGCCACCGTAAACAGGCGAACGTGGTCCGTGAAGCCGTTCTGTTTGCCGTCATGAACTTCGTCGGGCTGCTGATTGCCTCCGGTTGCGTGTGGTTCGCCAAGTACGTGCTGGACCTGAATGACAAGCCGTCGCTGTTTATCGCAGGAAGCGTCGTGGGGCTCGTCCTGGGCACCATTTTCCGGTTCTTCGCATACCGCTTCTGGGTTTTCAACGAAGAGTTGGATGCCGAGCCGGCTTACTCCCACGACCACGAGATCCTGGAGCTCCATCACAAGGAGAAGTCAGCTGCGGAGGCGGGCCATGGCGCACCGCCGACCGGCGAAGTGCCCTCCATCAAGAACTGATCTCAGGATCGGCTGACGCGCTCATTCTCAAGCAGGTGCTCGGTCACTTCCAGGTCGGGATGCACCAGCACCACTGAGCCGTCTTCTTTCCACGCGCCCAACGCCGCTGCCAAGCCCGGCTCCAAACCGTCGGCCGCCCGAACCAAGAGCCGTACGCCGGTTTCCTGGGGTGCAGCGAATCCGTCCAGAAGGGTGTCATGGGCGTGGCCCGCTGTGCCACGGACGGCCGGGAGTCCGGCTTCCGGTTCGTTGTGCGCCATGAAGACGTCACCATGGGAGCGGACTTCCGCAGCATAATCCACGACGCCGGATGGCAGCTCGCCGGGCCAGCGCATGGCAAGTGCCGCGAGCGGTACGGCGACGATCGCGTCAAAGCCGGCCCCGGCGCCGTCGTCGGGAGTGTCTGTTACCAGCAGGTCAGCGGTGGTGCCATCGAAGACCACCTCCATGCCCAACTGCCAGGCGGCGAGTGCCCACACAAAGGATTTCCAGTGTGCGGGAAGGTCCAACCGGACAGCCTTGCCCGGCTCGGCGTCCAGTTCGTCCTGCAGCAGGTTGCTGGTCTTGGCAACCCAGTTGTCCAAGACCCGCCCGGAGAGCTCCACGCGCTCGGAATCAGGGCCGTACCACGTCAGCCTCGGGGAGGTGGAATGGCCGGATCGCAGGGTGGTCATCAGGTTCGCTGCCGGGATGCTCATGGATCAATCCTGCCACGGTGGGGCCGCCACCCCACGGGGAAATGTGAAATGCGACACACCTCCGTTAAGTCCAATCGATGGACATCCGGGCGTGATCTTGGGAATTCCGCGGAATGTCAGGAATTGTTCATGCAAAGTGATGCGGGGCTTCCGTTTTTCCTCCAACCAGCCGCGCCACGGCGGAAAACGTTGGGCGTGGCGCATCCCACGTTTCTACAGATTCTTGATTATTATCCCGGCGCGGCTTGACTGGCGGGTAGTTACACGCGTGTAATTAGTAATCAACGCCGCTGCACAGATTCCCGGAACAACACCGGGGATCGGAAATACATCCAAGCAGCAGCTGCAAAATCAGGAGGGACGCCATGGGGCAAGCGTTGCGTATCCAGGAAGATGCAGTCGTCGCAGAACATGCGTCGGTGAAATACCGTTCGCGGGAGGTACCAGGGGACTGGTACGTGGACCCGGCGGATCCGGAAGCGGCAGACCGATACAACCAGAATGTGCAGCAGTCGTTGGAGGATCAGGCAACTGCCCTCCTCGCTGCACACGAGGCGTTGATTGGCGACCTGCCTGCCGGGCCGGACGAAGATGTGGACGACCCTCCGATGGAGTTGCGGCGTCCTCAGGAAATCCCAGGACAGCCGGTGTGGATCGGACTGCCGAGCCAAGGCGACTTCGATGACGAGGGCGAACTCGGTTGGCAGACAGACGCCCTGTGCGCCCAGACGGATCCGGAAGCATTCTTCCCCGAAAAGGGCGGCTCAACGAGGGATGCGAAGAAGGTCTGCGGAGCGTGCAACGTCCGTTCTCAGTGCCTTGAGTACGCCCTCGCAAACGACGAACGATTCGGCATCTGGGGCGGGCTCTCCGAGCGCGAACGTCGCCGGCTAAGGAAGCGGGCAGTCTAATTCTTAAGGAAGTACACGTTACCGCCGTCGTGGTTTCCCACGATGGCGGGAACTATCTCCCCAGGACCTTGGCGGCACTGTCGGACCAGACGCGTTCGGCAGATGCCGCCATTGGCATTGATACAGGATCCACTGACAACTCCCTCGACTTGCTCCGGGAGGCCTTGGGGCAAACAAACGTCACCAAGTACGTCCAGCCAAAGTCTGGCTTTGGTGCCGCTGTCCAGGCGGGCCTGGACGAGCTTGCACCCAACGATGGAGCCGAAGACGCCGAAGCGGCCGGTGCTGTCCAATGGATCTGGCTCCTTCACGACGACGCCGCTCCTGCTCCTGACGCCTTGACCGAGCTTCTCCACGCCGTGGAACGGACCACTTCGGTAACTGTTGCCGGCTGCAAGCAGCTTGGGTGGCACGACGACCGTCATGTGGTGGACGTTGGCTTGTCCACCAGCCGCTTGGCCGAACGCCTCACACTGATCGACGCCGACGAAGTGGACCAAGGGCAATACGATGCCCGCTCTGACACCTTCGCGGTGAACTCTGCCGGCATGTTGATCCGCAGGGACGTTTGGGAGCAGTTGCAGGGTTTTGACCCTGCCTTGCCGGGCAGCGGAGACGACGTCGATTTCTGCTGGCGCAACTGGCTTGCCGGTAACCGCGTGGTGGTGGTGCCAAGCGCGCGCATGTTCCACGTGGAGCACCGGCCGAACGGTCTGGGTACGTCCTCCGCAGCACGCAAAGCACAAATTCACATGCGCCTCAAACACACGCCGTGGTGGAACCTGCCGTTCCAGGCTGTGGGGGCGCTCTTGGGCGCACTCGTACGTCTGGTGCTGAGTGTTTTGGTCAAGGAACCGGGCTACGGATTCTCCCAGTTCACGGCCACCGTCGCCGGCTTGGTGCGGCCCCTCGCTATTGCAAGAGGCCGCCGGATTGCCGCGAAGACCCGCAGCTTGCACCGTTCGGTGGTCCGGGGCCTCCAAGCGTCATCGCGCGAAGTTCGGGCCAACAGGCGTTCCCTGCTGGAGGCCATCCGCCCCAGCGAGGAAACTACTGTGGCCTCGGATCTTCTCGCCCCCGAACCCAGCGGCGATGCCTCTGACGATTTCGCAGCGCTGGCCACCAACGAACGCGGATGGGTTGGCACCGGCGCAGTTGCTGCCGCCCTCATCGCGTTCGCCGCTTCTTTCATTGGGCTCTTCGGCCTCCTTCGCACGGGAACTGTGGCGGGGGGAGGGCTCCTCCCATTGTCCGAGTCACCCTCCGATATCTGGGCCAACGCCTCCACGTGGTGGATTTCCCTCGGTGCCGGACTGCCCGGGCACGCCGATCCCTTCGCTTACGTGTTGTGGCTCCTTTCCCTGTTTGGCGGTGGCGATGGCAACTCGGCAACAGTGTGGTTGCTGATCCTGGCCATGCCACTCTCTGCAATCGGTGCCTGGTTCGCTGCAGGGGCTTTGACCACCCGGCGCCGGTTCCGGATTGTTGCCGCTCTTGCCTGGTCCGGGGCGCCTGCATTGCTGGTTGCCATAAACCAGGGCAGGCCAGGTGCTTTGGTGGCCCACGTCCTGATGCCGTTGCTGATGCTGGCGCTAATACGTGCCTCGGGTTCGGCGATAGGCCGTGCCCATGCCACACGGGTACCTTTCACGCGCCGCCCGGCCCTCGTGCTCGGTAAACCGGGCATTAACGGCACGCCGTCCTGGACCGCTGCGGCGGCTGCGGGCTTGGCTATGGCTGCGATCACTGCATCGGCACCGTCCCTCTTGGGGCCCATTACGGTGGTCGTCGTCTTGGCAGCCGTGGTGCTCGGACCGCGGGGCAAGACACTCTGGTGGTCGCTTTTGCCCAGCGCCGCACTGTTCATTCCCTATGGAATTTCGGTACTTGACCGCCCCCGGTCCTTGCTGGCCGATCCGGGCCTGCCGCTCAGTTTCGACGCTGCACCGCTGTGGCAACAGTTCCTGGGCCAGCCCCTGGCGTTTGAGATGGACGGCGGCCTCACAGGTCTTGGGATGTTCGGGCCTGGCGCTGTGCCCTGGGCTCTGTTGCTTGCTCTGCTGGTCAGCGTGCCAGTACTTCTCCTGGCTGTCGCAGCACTGTTCCTCCCTGGTAAGCGCACCGTCCTGGCACGCGTCTTCTGGTTGGCCGCGCTGGCTACCTTGGCCAGCAGTTGGCTGATGGGCCACGTGGCCACAGGCGTCAACAACAACGTGATTGTTGGTCCCTTCACCGGACCGGCGGTTTCAGCGGCGGGCATCCTGCTGCTCGGTGCGGCGTTGCTCGGCGCCGATAAAATCTTCGCCGTTCCCGCCAGAACGTCTGATGCCGCCCGTTGGAAGTCGCCCTTGCGGCGCGTAGCTTCGGGCGTGGCACTGGCTCTCCTCGTCTGTGGACCGTTGGCCGGGATGGTGGCATGGGCAGGACAAAACGTCCTGCAGCCCTCATCCGAGGGCCCAACGGCTACCCAAACCGCTGACGCCACACCGTCAGAGGCCAGTAAGAAACCATCTTTGGGCTCGGCCCGCCAAGTGTGGCCGGTGGATAACGACACCTTGCCAGCCACCGCCGTCGACCGCGGAGAGGGACCCGAACGTACGCGAACGTTGGTTATCACCAGCGGCGAGCAGGGTGCCTTTACGTCCTCGCTGATGCGTGGTGCAGGGACTACGCTGGACAACTTGTCCACCATCGCTTCGGCCAGGACCATTATTGGGGCGCCGGGTCGCGAAGAGATTGCTGCCGACGACGCCGCTACCGCCTCCCTCCGCAGGGCAGTGGCCACCATTGTGGCGAGCACAGGGGTGGATCCCCGCAATGATTTGGAGCAGCTCGGTGCCGGTTTTGTGGTGCTCAAGGCCGCTGATGACGCGGCCCAGCTGACCGCCAGCAGGATCGACGCCGTCCCGGGCCTTGTTGCTGTTGGACAAACCGACGCCGGGTGGTTGTGGCGCGTAACCCCGCGGAATCCCGCTGCCGCCACCGCCGCAGACACCACGCACAGGGTGCGCATTCTCAACGCCCAAGGTGAGGCCATCGGCTCTCTGCCCTCAGCTGAGGTGTCCGTTGACGCAGCGGTGCCCGCGGGTGACGAGGGCCGTCGGGTGGTCCTGGCTGAACGGTCCGATCCCGGCTGGAGTGCTTGGATGGATGGGCGACAGCTGAAGTCGGCCACCTCCGGATGGGCCCAGGCTTTCGAACTTCCGGCCAACGGAGGCAACCTGGAAATCCGGTACACCAACCCTTGGGGTCTTTGGTTCGGGATCCTGCAGGCCGTCGTGTTCGGACTGACCGTGCTGCTGGCAGTTCCGATGCCCGCCCGCCGCTCGCGAACCGGCATGTCGAGGGACGAAGTCTCCCTCCGTAAGGAGTACAGCAGTGTCTGAGGACCCAAAGAAGCAGGCGGACGATGACGGGACGCGCAGTTCCACCAAAGATGCACGCAACTCCGCCAAGGATGCCCGCAGTTCCAACAAGGGGATCATCACTGGGGTCTTGTCAGCAGCAGTGATCCTGGCGGCGGGAGGCGGAGCAGTTGCGGCCACCTCGATGGTTCCAGCGCCGTCTGGCGGCTCTGCCGTGGACATCCGGCAAGCCGATGTCCCGGCGGGCCGCTCCCTGGGCGTCTGCCCGGAACCAGCGCGCCTTGTCACGGGAACGGACGTGGACACCGATGCTGAATTCAGCCCGATTTCCACCACCGCCACCAGTGCGCTCAACGCACTGGTCCTGAGCAATCCCGCAGGCACCATTCCGGGCAGTAAAGTGACGTCGCTGGCAGGGGACGCAGTTGCGGAAATTGCCAAGACGCCCACGAGTACACCATCGCCCACTTCCGGCCCACCCGTTTTGGCTGCAGCGGCTGTATCCATCAGCACTGTGACCGCACCTACCGTGGTGGGTGCTGACCCCATCGGAAACGAACAAGCCTCCTTGGCCGCGAATCTGAGCTACTCAGCCAAGGACGGCGACCTCCGTGGCCTGGCGGCGGCTCCGTGCCAGCAGCCCGGAAACGACGCTTGGCTGTTGGGTGCGGACACTGCGCTTGGCCGGACCGCGGTCCTGAACCTCAGCAATGCATCGGAGACGCCCGCTACCGTCAACCTGGACCTCTTCGGCGCTCAGGGACAGATCCAGGCGCCTGGCGCACGGGGTCTCCTGGTGGCGCCGGGGACAACACGCTCGGTAAACCTTGCCGGCCTTGCCCCCGGCGAATCCCAACTGGCCGTGCACGTACGCAGCTCCGGCGGACCCGTCGCAGGGACCATCCAGCAGAGCGTGCTGCGCGGACTTGTGCCGGGTGGGGTGGAGTTCCTGTCCCCAGGTTCCGGGCCGTCCAACCTCCAGGTGATGGCCGGCGTCGACATCCAGGATGCAGCGGCGATCAAGGCGCTGGGCAGTAAATCGGGTTTTGCCGATGCCGTTCCCGCGCTTCAAATAGCCGTGCCTGGGTCCACGGACGCCGTGGTTCAAGTCCGGCTGTACGGCGCCAACGGTGAGCGCCAGCTCCCCAACGGGGGAGTAGTCACCGTCAAGGGCGGCACAATAGCTACGCTGGACCTCGACGGCGTTCCGGCCGGCAGTTACACCGTTAGCGCGAGTTCTGACGTCGCGTTCGTAGCTGCTACCCGGATTGCACGGGGGGCTAAAGCAGAGGAACCAACGGATTTCGCTTGGTCGCCGTCCTCGGCCCGCCTGGGAAGCCAGCATGTGGTCGCAGTGCCCCGTGACGGGCAGAGCTTCTTCAGCTTCGGTGTCCCGGAGGGACGGGCAACTGTCAGCTACGCACCGGTGACAGCCGATGGGAAGGTGGGCAAGTCCGTGGACGTGGACATGTCCGGTGGCACAACATCTCTGATCGAACTTCCGGCAAAATCCGGACAGGCAGTGGTTGCGGGGTACGTGGTTTCAGCATCAGGGGACCCCGTGTATGGGGCACTTATCCTGGGTAGGCAGGACCGCGCCGACGTCTCAGTGCTGGGCATCCAGGATGCTGCTGCGGGGCTCGAAAAAGTTCCCGTGACAGTGGGCTACTAGGCGTTAAGGCCACTAGGCGTTAGGGGTACCCACGCTACTGGTAACGACGCCGGTACACAGGATCCAGCGTCTCTGGTGGTACACCGAGCATTTCCGCGGTGTACTCCACCACGACGTCATGGACGAGGTCCTGCAGCTCTTCCCGTGTTCCGGCAGTCTGTTCCACCACACGGCGGTACACAGTGATCATCGGTGCTTCGCCGCGGCTGCCGGGAGTGTAGGAACCCATGGGAGCTGCCGTACCTTCGGCGACCAATTGCTCCAGGTTCGGCGGGATTTCGTCGACGGCGAAGAGCACGCCATCCAACTGCTTGCCCCACATATCCTGGAGGCGTTCGGCTGAGTCCAGCACCATGTCGTCGAATCGCTCGGCACGGGTCCGGAAGCCGGGAAGGCTCGGGAGCATGAGTTCCCCACGCAGTCCTCTGCCGTGACGGTTTCTCCGGCGCCGCCGGAAACCACGGACATCCGCGCCGGTGTGTTCCTTTGCCTGATCGCCTTCGGCGTCAGTCCACCGGATTGTGAAGCCAGGAACATGTGGCTGTGACTGCATATATCGACTTTAGTCCCGAGGAACCGCCAACGCGACATAATGGCGAACAGCGCGCCGTGATCGGCAGAGACTGCAGCTTCCGGGCAGGCACGGCCAGCCAATGCGCAGGGTATGGGCCAAAGGGCGCTAATCTGGGATGTTGTGGGTGCTATTCGTCAGTGTTCAAGGTCCGCCTGCCGCCAATCCGCGGTGGCTACTTTGACGTACGTGTATGCCGAGTCCACAGCGGTCCTTGGCCCGCTGGCCACGTACGCCGAACCGCATGCGTACGATCTTTGCGCCCAGCATGCGGAATCCCTTACGGTTCCACGGGGCTGGGAAGTCCTTCGCCTGGCTATGCCAACAACACCTCCGGAGCCTGGCCCGGATGACTTGCTGGCACTCGCCAACGCCGTGCGGGAAGCCGCCTCAGCGGCAACGGACACCCCACCCCGTACCAGTCGGCCGCATGTCGAGCCGCCCGCCATGGTTGAAGGTACGCGCCGTGGCCACTTGCGGATTCTGCGCGAACCGTCCTAAGTCCGTTCTGGCTGAGCCAACTGCGGCAACCCCGGGACTCAAATCGTCGTCGGCTCCTTGGGGGATGGTCGTGCGCTGTAGGCTGGAATCTGCAGATAAATCCGCCAGCGGCGCCACACCCGCGCCATCCAGGGAGCATCATTCATGCCAAAGGTCAGTCCTGAACTGTTGTCCATCCTGCGCTGCCCCGTGACGGGCTCACCGCTGGTCCAGGAGGGCGAGGAGCTTGTTTCAACGGCTGCCGCCGAGAACGGTGAAAAGGTCCGTTACGCGATCGAGGACGGCATTCCCTTGCTTCTGCCCCCGGAACTGCTAGCTGCCTCCAACGCCGCAAGCTCCGGCCAGCACCACGCCAAAGCCTGACGTACTTCCAGAACAGCAATCCCGCACGGTACGCCTAAACATCTATAAGGACTTCCATGACTTTCGACTACAAAGTGGCTGACATTTCCCTTGCCGAGGCAGGCCGCCACCAGATCCGCCTCGCCGAGCACGAAATGCCGGGGCTCATGTCCCTTCGTGCTGAGTTCGGCCCCTCGCAGCCGCTCAAGGGCGCCCGCATCGCCGGTTCGCTGCACATGACGGTCCAGACAGCCGTCCTCATTGAAACCCTCACCGCTCTGGGTGCCGAGGTCCGTTGGGCTTCGTGCAACATTTTCTCCACCCAGGACGAAGCCGCTGCCGCCGTCGTGGTCGGCAAAGGTACGCCGGAAGATCCGCAAGGCGTTCCCGTCTTCGCCTGGAAGGGTGAGACCCTCGAGGAATACTGGTGGACCGCTGAGCAGATCCTCACCTGGCCCGGAGCGGAAGAAAATCCGGAGCTGGGTCCCAACATGATTCTGGACGACGGCGGTGACGCCACCTTGCTGCTGCACAAGGGCGTCGATTTCGAGGCTGCAGGCGCCGTTCCCGCAGCCACCGAGGAAGATCCTGAAGAGTACGTCCTCATCCTGGACCTCCTTCGCCGGACCTTGGCCACGGACCCGCAGAAGTGGACGCGCGTGGCAGCCCGGATCCAGGGCGTCACGGAAGAAACCACCACAGGCGTGCACCGCCTGTACCAGCTCGCGGAACAGGGCAAGCTGCTGTTCCCGGCCATCAACGTCAACGATTCCGTCACCAAGAGCAAGTTCGACAACAAATACGGCATCCGCCACTCGCTGCCGGACGGCATCAACCGTGCAACGGACGTCCTCATGGGCGGCAAGGTTGCCGTGGTTTGTGGCTATGGCGACGTCGGTAAGGGTGCGGCAGAAGCACTGCGCGGCCAGGGTTCGCGCGTCGTAGTTACCGAGATCGACCCCATTTGTGCCCTGCAAGCCGCCATGGACGGCTACCAGGTTGCCAAGCTCGAATCTGTCCTTGCCCAGGGTGACATCTTCATCACCACCACTGGCAATAAGGACGTCATCATGGCCGAGCACATGCTGGGCATGAAGAACAAAGCGATCGTGGGCAACATCGGCCACTTCGATAACGAGATCGACATCGCCGGGCTTGCCAAGGTTCCCGGCGTAAAGAAGGTGGAGATCAAACCGCAGGTTCACGAGTGGGTCTTCGATGCCAGCTCCGACTCCGAGCGGTCAATCATCGTTCTGTCTGAAGGCAGGCTCCTGAACCTGGGCAACGCAACGGGCCACCCGTCCTTCGTGATGAGCAACTCGTTCACCAACCAGACGATCGCGCAGATTGAACTCTGGACCAAGAAGGACCAGCCGGCAGGGGAACGCGAATACCAGAAGCAGGTTTACGTCCTGCCCAAGATCCTGGACGAAAAGGTGGCACGCCTGCACCTGGATGCGCTTGGCGTGGAGTTGACGGAACTGAGCAAGGACCAGGCGGACTACCTGGACCTGGATGTTGCGGGCCCCTACAAGCCGGAGCACTACCGCTACTAAGCCAAGTTCAGTTTGCGGTGGCAGTAACCACAAACAGGTAGCCTCAAGCCCGCAGTGAAAGGCCGGACACGTGACCAGCGTGGCCGGCCTTTCGGCTAGAATTGGGTGTTCAGTATTGCTTGCCGGGGGACAGGAAGACAGGAACCATGACGGAAGTCGCCAAACGGAAAACGGGCAAGATCCTTGCCATTGCAGGGATCTGCGCCGCCCTCGTCCTGGGCGGTATTGGCGTTGCCACCGTTCCTGGATTGCTGGCCGGTGCCACCCCGAATGGCGTGGGAACAACCCAATCCACTCCGACGCTAGAGGCTAAACCCGTGGAGTTGGGCATCACACCGCTGGACGGCGCTGTGGAATGGAATCCAGTGGTTGGCCCCCAGATCAAGGCCGTCAACGGTAAGGTCAAGGACGTAGTTTTGGCGCCGGTTGACGGCGGTACACCTGTGCAGGGGAAGACCAGCGCGGACGGCAGCACGTGGACAACCCTTGAGGTCCTGAAGTTCAAGACCCAGTACAGCTATTCCTTCACCGTTGTGGACACCGCGGGTAAGGAAACCAAGAAGACGCAGACCTTCACCACGGTTTCTGCTGCCTACGAAGCCGACGCTTCCATCTATCCGCGCAACGGCACAGTTGCTGGCTCGGGCCAGCCGGTCGAAATCAACTTCAGTGAACCTGTGGTTGACAAGGCCGCGATGGAAAAGCGCGTTGCCATCACTGTTTCATCGGGCCAGCCAGTCGCGTGGCATTGGTACTCGGACAAGAAGGTCCGCATTCGCCCGGAGGCATTCTGGGCGTCGGGAACCACGGTCACAGTGGATATGAAGCTCCTGGGCGTCGATTTCGGCAACAACATGATTGGAAATGGCGATGTTGTTTCCACTTTCACTACTGGGCCGCAGCGCGTGGCTGTAGTGGATGACAACACCAAGACGATGAACGTGTATTTCGACGGCCAATTGATGCACACCGCGCCCGTATCGCTTGGCGGAGAAGACTGGCTTTCGCCCACCGGCTACGCCGTGATCCTGGAGCAGGAACGCAAGTCCAACTTCAACGCTGGAAGCATCGGCCTCAAACCCGGGGACAAAGGCTACTACGCTCCTATGGTCGTGGATTATGCCAACCGCCTCACCTGGTCCGGCGTCTATGTCCATCAGGCCCTGGAGTCCGCTTGGGGCGCCATTGGACGCGTGAACGTCTCCCACGGCTGCGTTGGGTTGCTGCCAGACGACGCCGCGTGGTTCTTCAACAACATGAAAACCGGCGACGTCGTGCAGATCCTGAATACCGGTGCGCCGGCTGTGGAACCCTTGGAGGGCTTCGGCGACTGGAACATTCCCTGGGCCAGCTACGCCCAGCGGTAGCTGCTATTTCAAGCCGGGGACACACTTGCTGTGACAATTTCGCCAACCCTTCGCCCGGACTGCAGCAATTGCTTCGCTCTCTGCTGCACCGCCCTTGGCTTCGCCCGCTCGGCTGATTTCGCGATCGATAAACCCGCTGCTTCGGCCTGCCCGAACATGGCCAGCGACTTTTCCTGCACTATCCATCAACGTTTGCGGCCCCGCGGATTCAGCGGATGTACCGTCTTTGACTGCTTCGGCGCAGGCCAAGTGGTTTCCCAGCACACATTCGGGGGCACGAGTTGGGTCCAGGACCCAGCGTCCAAGTCCTCGATGTTCGTTGTCTTCAAGGTGGTCAAGCAACTGCACGAAATGTTGTGGTACTTGTCCGAAGCTGAGCAACGCGCTTTCGATCCGGAGCTGGCGGCCACCGCCCGCCGGCTGTCCACAGATATTGAAACCACATCCCAAGGAGAGGCGTCGGCAATCCTGGCTGCCGACGTCGGACATTTACATGCTGAAGTGCGTGCCCTGCTGATGGAGGTCAGCGAGGAGGTGCGCGCTTCATATGGGGCTGAGGGCCGTGAAATGCCCGACGGCGGACTCCACCCGGGTGCCGACCTCATGGGCGCCAACCTGGCTAAGAGACAACTGTGCGGCTCGGACCTCCGCGGTGCCTACCTGATAGGGGCAAACCTGGAGCGCAGCGACTTAACCGCCGTGGACCTCCTCGGCGCCGATCTGCGCGATACCCGTCTCCACGGCGCCAACCTCTCCAGGTCCCTCTACCTGACCCAACCGCAAACCAACGCCGCCCAAGGAAACCCCGAAACGCGCCTACCCGAAAGACTCACGACGCCGGCGCACTGGCACTGAGAAGGGCGGCGAAAGGCTGGGGGTCGGGGTCCGGCAGCGTGCGTCCAAGCGAGGAACGAGCGAGCACGCAGAGGACGGCGGCCTCCGGCCGGAAGCCCCGGCGTTGTCTCAGTCCTGGGTAAACGGCAGCTTGCGCAGTCTTTCGCCGATGGCGGCGTTGCGCTGTTCCGCTGTGCGGAGGCGGACAAGTTCGCGGTTGCGTCGCTCGCCGAGGACCGCCCCTATGTAGTCCTCGGGGATCGTTCCCGCTGGCGGTGGCGGCGCAACGTAGTTTGCCAGCTCGGAGGCCAGCGCTGCAGCCATCCTGGCGCGTGAGGATGGTGCCATGAGGTATGCCTGCTGAACGAAGGTTCCGGCCCGGCGGGCTGTGGCGTCGGGGATCCGGCCAATGTCCGCCATGGCTACCCACGGTTGGAGGTAAGGGGGAGCGCCGGGAAAGATCCTCGGCTCGGAGGGCACGCGCTGCCGCAGCGAGTATGTGCCGGCCACGACGTCGCCGAGGCGCTTGGACTTGTCGTTGAAAAGTGCCACGCCGATAGCGAGGCCACCGAAGGTCATGTAAATCTCGAGGAACCCCAACATCCCACGGATGACCGCGTGCCGGAACCTGATGGATCCGCCGTCGTCCCGGACCACGCGCAGGCCCGCGGCCAGTTTCCCCAGTGAGCGGCCGCGGGTGAGCGTCTCCACAGTGACGGGAACGATGACGAAGGAGAAGACGACACAAGCCAGGATCATGGCCCGGACCGCGGCTTCATCGAGGTCCCGGGCGGCGGAGAGGACCAGGACGATGAGGAGGATCAACATGAGGACGTTGGCAATGACGTCCAGAATGAGCCCCAGAGCGCGGGCGGCGAAGGACGCCGGGCGCAACTCCAGGACCACTGCCTCGCCTGTGATGATTGAACTCAAGTCCGCCCCCGTGCGTAGCAATCGCGGCGGGCGCATCAAGTACCCGCATCAACGAGTCTAGCCGCGCCCATCCCGCAGGCAGGGATAGGGCAGACAGGGACTGGGCAGACAGGGATAGGGTGGTGCCGTGGACATCGATGCCTTTTCGGCCGTGCATGGGAACAAATGGTCGCGGCTCACTTTTCTGGCCCATAAGCGGCGGCTCACTGGGTCCGAAGCCGACGAATTGCTGCGCCTGTACCAGACTGTCTCCGCACATCTGTCACTCATCCGCTCGGTGGCTCCCGAGACGGCCTTGTCCTCATCCCTGTCTGCCGCACTTGCCCAGGCTCGAACCAGGTTCACCGGGGCACGTTCGAACTTCATGGAAGACCTCGCCCGCTTCTTCGTCATCGCACTGCCCGCGGCGTTCTACAGACTCCGATGGCTGACGCTGTGGTGTGGGGTTTTCTTCATGCTGGTGAGTGGCGCGTACGCACTTTGGATCGGGACGTCGCCTGAGGCGCTGCGAGCCGCATTTGGCAGCGATGACAGGGTGCGTCAGTACATTGAAGACGATTTCATCGACTACTACTCGGAGAACCCGGCGGCGTCCTTTGCCGGCGCGGTCTGGACCAATAACGCCTGGATTTCCGCTCAAGCGGTTGCGTTCGGAATTACGGGATTCTGGGTGCCCATGATTCTCTTCCTCAACGCCCAAGGCGTTGGCGCGGCTGCCGGTGTGTTTGCCTCTGCGGGAAAATTGGATGTCTTCTTCAGTTACATCCTTCCCCACGGGCTTATGGAACTTACCGCAGTGTTCATCGCCTGCGCAGCCGGGCTGAAAATTTTTTGGTCAATGGTCCGGCCCGGACCCAGGACGCGGATGCAGGCCGTCGCCGACGAAGGGCGTTCCCTCATCACGGTTGCCCTCGGGCTGGTCTTGGTACTTCTCATTTCGGGCGTGGTGGAAGCATTCGTGACACCAAGCCCCTTGCCGGTTTGGATGAAGATCGCGATCGGGGCACTGGTCCTGGCAGCTTATTGGACGTACACCCTGGTTTTGGGTGGACGTTCATTCCGTTCGGGCGCCACTGGCGACCTTGACAGCCATGACGCCGGCTACCGGGGGATTGCGGTCTAGGCGAACATGCCCGCACCTTACAGTTGCGTTTCGATCTTGCTCTACGCGGGGTGGCTCCTCGTCTCCGCCCAAACCCGGACTGTAGGCTCGAATGCAGACAAGAGTGCCGGCAGCATGGTTAGGCCGGTGGGATGCCTACGGAAGTGAAACCGCTGTGAGTGACAAGAGCCGAAAACCACAAGATCCGGAGACGGACGTCCATGAGGACCCCGACGAGCCGGCCTTTGACTGGATGAAGCCCACCGCGCCGGGTGGTTCTTCTGCTGCTCCCTCAGGCCAGGTCCCGGTTCAGCCGGAGAGTCGCGCTGACCGGAAGGCTGCCGAGTCCGCGGACGCGGAGCCGGAGCCGCCGCTATTCGCTGAGACGGTGGCCGATGCGCCCACAAGCCGCCAACCCTCGCACTATTCCGAACCTTTGCCGACGTCGGCCCTTCAGGTTCGTCCGCCGGAGGACGAGGTTGCCAGGCGCAATGCAGAACGCGAGCAGGCAGCGAAGGTCAAGCCAATGGGCCCCAGGATTTTCCAGGTACTGCTCGCGGTCTTCTTCCCTGTGATCCTCCTGGTGCTGGCTGTCCGGGCAGTGACCAGCCCCCTGTTCCTCTGGGTTGAATACAACCGGCCGGGTTTCCCGGGAGACGGGTACGGGTTCAGCACGGACGATCGCATGACTTATGGCTCCTACGCTGTGGACTACTTGAGCAACTGGTCGGGGCCACGGTATTTGGGTGGCTTGGTCAACCAGGACGGCGCCAAGCTTTTCAAAGACAGCGAAGTCGCGCACATGGCGGACGTGAAAATGGTCATTCTGACATCCTTTGGTGCCGGCCTGTTGCTCATTCTTCTGAGCATCATCGCCATTGCCTACTTGCGTAAGCGCAGTGAAGGTGGCGTTCGGCGTGGGCTCTTCGCCGGCTCCATCGTCACTTTGGTCATCATCATTGGCCTTGCAGTGTTGGCAGCCCTGAGCTGGCAGCAGTTCTTCACCGAGTTCCACCGGATCTTCTTCGCCAATGGCACCTGGACCTTCTCCCTGGAAGACACGCTCATCCGTCTCTTCCCGGGACAGTTCTGGGTGGATGCCGGAATCGTCATTGGAGCGCTCGTGTTCCTGGCGGCGACGGTCACCTTCATCCTCACCTGGCCCACGCGACGTCGCCGCGGTTTGGACTCAAAGTCAGCGGCCGAAGAAGAAGCATCCTCAACAGAGATCGACGACGACGGCGAGGCGGAAGGTCTCCGTAAGGACACCAACGACACCGTCGCATAACCACCGAGCCGCTACTTTTCGTAAAGCTTTTCCACCAACGACGAGAAGTCCTTAACCACAACGGCCCGCTTCAGCTTCAGCGAGGGCGTCAGGTGACCGGACTCGACGCTGAGATCTGCGGTGATAAAGCCAAACTTACGGATGGATTCAGCGGACGAAACCAGGGTGTTCGCTTTGTCCACGGCGGACTGAACTGCCGCACGGACGCGCTCGTCCTTCGCGGCTTCACTGGGGGACATGGCGTTACGCTTGTTCTCGGCGCACCAGTCTGCGAGTCCTTCGGGATCCAATGCCACCAGCGCTGCGACGAACGGCTTGCCGTCGCCCACCACCACGGCCTGTCCCACGAGCCGGTGCTCCCGTAGTTTCTCCTCAAGGGGAGCGGGAGCGACGTTCTTGCCGCCAGCGGTGACCAACAGGTCTTTCTTCCTGCCGGTGATAGTCAGGAACCCGTCGGCGTCGAGCTCGCCCAGGTCTCCTGTGCGGAAGAAGCCGTCCACGAAGGCCTCAGCGGTGGCGGCCTCATTCCGGTGATAGCCCTTGAAGACGCCGATTCCCTTGACCAACACCTCCCCATCCTGTCCCACGCGGATGGTGGTGCCGGGCAACGGTATGCCAACAGTCCCTATTCGGGACATGCTTGGCGTGTTGACGGTGCAGGGCGCAGTGGTTTCGGTCAGGCCATAGCCCTCAAGGACCGGGATTCCTGCGCCGTGGAAGAAGTGGTTCTCCCGGAGGCTGAGGGGGCTGGCTCCGGACACGGTGTAGCCGACGGCCCCGCCGAAGACCTCCCGCACCTTGGGGTAGAGGAGTTTGTTGAATGCCGAGTGCTTGAGACCAAGGAACCAGCCTGGACCGGGCCCCTGCCCGCGGGCGGCGAGGTCCACCGCCGTCGAATATTCGACGGCGGTGGCGGACGCAGCGGCGAACAGTCCGGACTTTCCTGACATGGCGGCTTTGTGTCCTGCCCCGGCGTAGACCTTTTCGAAGATCCGGGGAACTGCCAGCAGGAAGGTGGGTTTGAAAGCTCCCAGGTCCGCCATGAGACCGCTGGCACCGGAGCTGTGCCCCAAGGTGACGCCTGCGGTGAGGCAGACCACCTGGACCGCCCTCGCCAGGACATGTGCCAGCGGTAGGAACATCAGCGTTCGCGCGCCGTGCTGCATCAACAGTTCGGGGAGGAAGGGGATGACGTTTCGGGCGACGAGTACGAAGTTGCCATGGGTGATTTCGCAGCCCTTGGGTCTGCCCGTTGTGCCGGAGGTATAGACGATCGAAGCGACATCGGACAGATTGGCGGCGCTGCGCTGGCGCTCAAGTTCGGCATCCATAATGCCAATTCCGACGGCGGCGAGACTGGTCAGGTTGGGGGCCTCGCCGTCATGCTCCATACGGATGATCGACACGGGGTCCTCACCCAAGGCTGTCGACTTCTCAACCAGGGCGCGAAGAAGGTCTGCCTTGGAGGTGTCCTCCACAAAGATGCGCCGGGCGCCGGAATCGGCAAGGATCCACTCGATCTGGCTGGCCGACGACGTTTCATAAATGGGCACTGTAACTCCGCCAGCCATCCAGATGGCGAAGTCCACCAAGGTCCATTCGAAACTTGAACGGGAGAGCACAGCTACGGGATCGCCGGGGTTGACGCCTCCGGCGATGAGGCCTTTGGCCAGTGCCTGCACGTCCGTGAGGA
The DNA here is from genome assembly GCF_052114885.1 of Paenarthrobacter sp. 2TAF44. NCBI lineage: Bacteria > Bacillati > Actinomycetota > Actinomycetes > Micrococcales > Micrococcaceae > Paenarthrobacter > Paenarthrobacter sp. 2TAF44. Next base: position 145,032 of record NZ_JBFRFP010000005.1, read on the forward strand.
AACGCGCAGCAGGCACGTTGAGCCACCCATTGGCTGTCTTATGGGCGTAAAGGTTGCCGAACGGGTCCTTGGCGCATCGTTCCAGAAGGAGGTCGGTCACGTTGGTATTCTCGTCGGCCTCGACCAGAAGCTCCGTGCTTGCCTCCCTCACGATCCTCCTCCTAGATCCACGATGGCATCCACATTCTCATCCGCCATTCCTGGTAGCTGATGACTTCGGCGGTCAGCACAGGATAGAAAAAAGCTGTGGCCAGGATGGCCAGCACCACAATTAAGCCCACTACGTAAAGTCCGGATCTCCGCCGCCAGGGAGGATCGCTGCTGCGGCCTAACACCAGCCCCAGAACGTACGTCAGGGCCAGAACCAGGAACGGTTCAAAGGAAACTGCGTAGAAGATGAACATCGTGCGTTCGGGGTACATGAACCACGGCAGGTATCCGGCCGCGACTCCAGCGAGGATGGCCCCGGCCCGCCAATCCCGGCGGCCCGCCCACCAGAAGAGCAGGATCACCAGGGCTATGGTGCCACCCCACCACACAATGGGGTTGCCTACGGGCAGGATGGCCGAGGAACAGGTCTCGGCAAGGCAGCCAGCAGTTCCCTGCTTCGGCGATTGGTAATAGAACGAGGTGGGCCTGCCCATGACCAGCCAGGTCCAGGGGCTGGACTCGTAGGGGTGGTCGGCACTGAGGCCCTGATGGAACTTGTAGGCCTCAAGGTGGTAGTGCGCAAGAGAACGCACGGAATTGGGCAGCCAATCCCACCCGGGCGCGGGATTGGTGGCCGCCCACTGGCGGTAGTAGGCATCCTTGGAGAGAAACCAGCCGGTCCACGTGGCCACGTAGGTGACTGCCGCAATCGGGACAATCGTTAGGAAAGCCGGCAGGCCATCCTTCATGAGCGCTGCACTGGGCCAGCTGCGGATCCCGGCGATGCGGCGGGCGCTCATGTCCCAGAAGACAGTCAACAAGCCGAAAGCCGCGACGAAAAACAGCGCAGACCATTTGGTGCCTACGGCCAGGCCGAGGCAAATGCCAGCAACAAGGCGCCACCATCGCATGCCCAGCCAGGGGCCGGCCAACAGTTGCGCGGCGGAAGGCCTGCCATCGGGCGAAGCAGCCGCCCGGGCGGCGAGCCTGGATGCAAGGCGACGCCGGCCGTCGTCGCGGTCCAACAACAGCGCGCCAAAGGCAGCAAGGATCCAGAACGCGAGGAAGATGTCCAGCAGGGACGTTCGCGACAACACCAGATGGTGGCCGTCAACCGCGAGCAGCAACCCGGCCACGGCGCCAAGGGTGTGGGAACGGAAGAGCTTCAGCGCGATGAGCGAGAGCAGGAAGACCGTGAGCGTCCCGGTCAAGGCTGCACCGAAACGCCAGCCGAATGGATTGTCAGCCCCAAACAACCACATACCAAAGGCGATCATCCATTTCCCGACCGGAGGATGAACTACGTACTCCGGGGTGTTGAGCAGGATTTCGGGATTGCCGGCGTTGAAGGAATCGTTGGCATTGGCAGGCCAGCTGCGTTCATATCCGCTGATGAGGTACGAATACGCGTCTTTGACGTAATAGGTTTCGTCGAACACCAGGCTGTGTGGGACCTCAAGACGGAAGAAGCGCAGGATTCCGCCGATGACGGCGGTAATGGTGGGAATCAACCAGAACCATAAACGCAACGACGGCGGGTAGTCCCGCCAGGTTTGGATCACCCCGATCAACCGCGACTTCAGGGCGTCTTCTGTATAGGCCGTGGTGGGGCTGGCGATCCAGGGGTGGCCTGCCAGCCGGCGTCCCAGAGCCGGTCTGGTGTTCCTGTTGCGGTCGCTAGCAGCGTGCTGTCCGGAAGGAGGGCGCCAGGACTTGCTCGTCTTGGTCATTGTTGTCCTGGTGGTCTCTTCCGCGCCATTGGTTGCCGCCACGTCCGTGGCTCCGGAACGTAACGCCGAGGCTGCGGGGGTTCCGGAATCGGTGGTGGGAACGGGGGACTGGCTCACCCGCCCATGCTACCTTTCCATCCTTACTGCGGCGTTGAGGTGCGCGCGGCATTAGGCTTGGCAGGTGGAAGAACAGCGCAGCATCCCGGACGAAGCCCCCTTTGACGATGCATCGGCGGTTGATGAACCGGACGCCGGTGCCGCCGCGATCCCAACGGCAGCGAGTGGCAGGATTGTGCTTGCTGCTACTCCAATAGGCAACGTGGGCGATGCATCGTCCCGCTTGATTGAGCTCCTGGCGACCTCCGACATCGTTGCCGCGGAGGACACCCGCCGCCTGCATCGGCTGGTCCAGGCCTTGGGCGTGGAGGTGTCCGGGCGCGTCATCAGCTATCACGAACACAATGAGGTAGCCAAGACCGGTGAACTGCTGGACTATGTGCGGGCCGGCAAAACCATCCTGATGGTCAGCGACGCCGGAATGCCGGCCGTCTCGGACCCTGGCTTCCGCTTGGTGGAAGGCGCTGTAGCGGCTGGCCTGACTGTCACTGCCGTTCCGGGACCTTCCGCCGTGCTGACAGCCCTTGCACTGTCCGGGCTGCCCACAGACCGCTTTTGCTTCGAGGGCTTCCTGCCACGGAAGTCGGGGGAGCGGAATTCCCGTCTGGCAGACTTGGCTGACGAGCGCCGCACCATGGTCTTCTTCGAGGCACCGCACCGGCTCGAAGTGATGCTTCGGGCACTGCACGAGCGCTTCGGGGCAGAACGGCGCGTTGCTGTTTGCCGTGAACTGACCAAAACCTATGAGGAAGTGATCCGCGGAACGCTGCGCGAGCTCCTGGAGTGGGCGGAAAATAACGAGGTTCGCGGTGAAATTGCCGTGGTTGTAGGTGGAGCTCCCGAGCAAGCCCCCGGCAAACCGGAAGACCATGTGGCTGCCGTGAACGAGCTCATCTCCCAGGGAATCCGGCTGAAGGAAGCCGTTGCCGCCGTGGCGGATGATGCCCGTGTCAGTAAGCGGGAGCTGTATTCCGCGGTGCTTGCCGCCCGCTGATCCTCCCTGTGCAGATGCACAATTTGGCGAGCGTATGGCAGTGCGTGAAGGCGTAGACACTGCTTCTTGCATGGCAGTACCGTGGCAGTAATTCAAGCCAATTCTGGCAAGGAACCCTAGTGGTGCAACCCTCCAATGCACCCAAGACGAAGGAGTCGCCATGACTGTCACGGTTGAACGCGAAAGCGAACTGCTGGCTTCCGTCCCCACCGGCCTGCTGATCAACGGTCAGTGGCGTCCGGCGGGATCCGGAAAGACTTTTGATGTTGAGGACCCGGCTACGGGCAAGGTCCTGCTCAGCATCTCCGACGCCGGTGCTGAAGACGGTGCCGCCGCCCTCGACGCCGCCGCTGCCGCCCAGGCTGACTGGGCACGCACTGCGCCCCGTGAACGTGGCGAGATCCTGCGCCGTGCCTTCGAACTGGTCACTGAGCGCGCCGAGGACTTCGCCCTGCTCATGACCCTGGAAATGGGCAAGCCGCTGGCAGAAGCCCGCGGCGAGGTCACGTACGGTGCCGAGTTCCTGCGCTGGTTCTCCGAAGAAGCCGTCCGTGTTTCGGGCCGCTATTCTGCTGCACCGGACGGCAAGAACCGCCTGCTCGTGCAGAAGAAGCCGGTTGGGCCCTGCCTGCTGATCACGCCGTGGAACTTCCCGCTGGCAATGGCAACCCGCAAGGTAGCCCCCGCCGTCGCCGCTGGCTGCACCATGGTGCTCAAGCCCGCAAACCTTACCCCGCTGACCAGCCTGCTCTTCGCCCAGGTCATGCAGGAAGCTGGACTTCCCGCAGGTGTCCTGAACGTCATCCAGACCTCAACTGCCGGTGCTGTCACGGGCCCGTTGATCAAGGATGACCGCCTCCGCAAGATCTCCTTCACGGGCTCCACGCCGGTAGGCCAGGCCCTGATTCGCGAAGCCGCTGACAAGGTCCTGCGCACGTCCATGGAACTGGGCGGCAACGCACCGTTCGTCGTCTTCGAGGACGCCGACCTGGACAAGGCCGTTGAAGGCGCCATCGCAGCCAAGATGCGCAACATGGGCGAGGCCTGCACTGCAGCAAACCGCTTCATCGTGCACGAGTCCATCGCCGACACGTTCGCTGAGAAGTTCGCCGCGAAGATCGGCTCCCTCACCACGGCACGCGGTACTGATCCGGAGTCCAAGGTTGGTCCGTTGATCGACGGCAAGGCCCGCGATGGTGTTCACGCCCTCGTCACCGAAGCTGTAGCAGGAGGTGCCACAGCAGTGACCGGTGGCGCCGCCGTCGACGGTCCCGGCTACTTCTACCAGCCCACTGTGCTGAAGAACGTCGCCGCCGACTCCCGTATCCTCCAGGAAGAAATCTTCGGACCTGTGGCCCCGATCGTCACGTTCTCCACCGAAGACGACGCCATCCGCCTGGCCAACAACACCGAATACGGCCTGGTTGCCTACGTCTTCACGAAGGACCTCAACCGTGGCCTCCGCGTCAGCGAAAAGCTCGAGACCGGCATGCTCGGCCTCAACGCCGGCGTCATCTCCAACGCCGCTGCACCGTTCGGTGGCGTCAAGCAGTCCGGCTTGGGCCGCGAAGGCGGCTCCGAAGGCATCGAAGAGTACCTCTACACCCAGTACGTAGGTATCGCTGACCCTTACGCCGACTAGGTCCCTGGGTCCCGTCCACCGCTCTCGCAACAAGAACGGTAGAGACAAGCAAGGGCTCGACGCCGGAACCATAAGTTCCGGAGTCGGGCCCTTTGCTGTTCCCGGGCGAGCCGTTGTGGTGTTTGCGGTCTTAGCGGCGTTGCGGAAGAAGTCCCCTGACTGCGCGCCAGGATCTGGCAATCCCTCGCCCCGTCCGCCGGAACAGGGACCCCACCGCGCGGAAGGGGGCACCGAGTGCGTGGAACCACCGGCGCATGAGCGACGGCGGCAGCCAGTTGGCGCGGAAGCGAACCAGCCAGCTGGTATTGTTCCGCAACGATTCACGCACGACGGCGATCCTGGCCGCCGCCGGCGAGGCGGCCTCCATCGGGCGACCATAACGTTGCCGTTCGAAGTCCGCGGTGAGTGAAGCGACGGCGGCATGAGCGGCGTCGTCGAGACCTCCGGCCTCACCCAGAATGGAACTTGAACGGAGCCGGGCGGAAAAGTGCCTTGGCGTCTCACTGGGCGTGGACGGCACCCCATAATCCGTGGCGAGGTCCTGCAACTCTGCCCATGCGAGGGCAGCGGAATCATGGTGACCCCGTGATGCCCGATCCGCTGGTTCCTTGGGATTTAGCCGGCGGCGTCGCCGGATTACCCTGCTCAGCCTCGGCGAGCCAAGGAAAGCCGCGAGCAACAGCACTGCCGAAATAGTGGCAATAACCGTTGGCAGGGGGTCACTTGGAGCAGAGCCGGCAGTTTGCGCGTCGCCTCCCGGCAGCGGAACAGTGGTCGGAGGAGGCGTCACTGCGGTGCCTGGAACGTCCTTCTCGTCAGCATTGGTGCTCAAGCCGCCCGGGACTGAGGACTCGGTGGCATACTCCGGAACAACGCCGCGCGATGGGGTCGGCTCAAAGGGTACCCACCCCAGTCCTTCAAAATAGAGCTCGGGCCATGCATGGGCGTCACGGGCGTCTACCTCATACTCCGGGAACGATCCCTGACCTACCAAGGCGACAGTTTCGCCCGTAAGCCGGCCGGGCGCGTATCCCACTGCGATGCGGCTGGGGATGCCCTCCACTCGGGCCATGACCGCCATGGCGGAGGCGAAGTGGACGCAATAGCCGCTCTTGACCGCCAGGAAGTCCGCCAGCACAGACAGCCCGTTGCCGTCATAGCCGTTTTGGACCGGAGCCTGAAGGGAGTACGTGAATTCACTGGAGCGCAAGTATTTCTGGATGGCCAGCGCCTTGGCGTAGTTGTTGCCTGCTGAAGACGTCACTTGCTCCGCAGTCTGGCGCACAATGCTTGGCAGGTTCCCTGGAACGCGGAGGAAATCCTCCGAAATGGACTTTGGCTTACCCGTGGCTTGGGACAGTGCCTGTGCCGTGATCTTGGGTGCGGCCGAGAAGACCACATACCGTTGTGCCAGTGTGCTGGTCTCGGTGCTCATGATGCTCAGGGTGGCTGGATCCCAGGTCCAACGGCCGTTCAGCCCATTAACGGAGACGGGGGCGAACGGTGCCGGTAAGTAAGGGCTGGTGAACAAACCCGCGTTGATGGACGTCACCGCATTCACGACTTCTCCCTGGATGGAGTAGCCCGGCTCTATCCGGTCCACCCCGCTCCGCCTTGACGCGGAGCGGTCATCGGGAGCCCAGGTTTCGCCGTCGAAGTGGTCAATGGTGACGGACCTCAGGTAAGTGGCGGCGCTGGAACTAGTGGAGTACGTGATGCGTCCTGCCCCCGTGGGACTCCGCAGGCTGTTACCCAGGGTGATCATCGGATTCAGGCCGTTCGAGGTACCCCAGGGGCTTAGCCGCGAACCTTGCGGGAAGGTGCCGGTTTCAAACCCTGGAATCGCCAATGGAACAACCAACGCCAAACCCAGTGCCAGTGCGCCCGTCACCAGGGAGCGCCTGATCTGGCCGGAACTTCGTGGTGCTCCGGACTGCAGCCTCGCATCAGGGGCGAACCAATGGCTGCAACCAAGAACCAGCAGATATCCCACGGTGGCCCCAACAAAACCTGCGACACCTACGCTTTGCGGCTTGATGGTTGCCGGAACCACCATGACGGCGAGGAGGCCGATTCCACTGGCTGCCGGCATCGATAGCGGCACTGCCAGAGCGTCAATCAGGATCACCAGCAGTCCCAGGCAGGCGCAGGTGACGAAGACAATCCCAGCGTTGGGTGCCACTGGAGCACTCTCCGACACAACTGTCTCTGCGGCGCGCTTGATGAGCCGGCCTACCGCGGTAAACGTCCCGGTGGTGGGGACAAAGCCCAGGAAGCTGTCCTGCCGGCAGAAGGTGAAACTGAGTATCCCGGCCAACGCGGCCAAGGAGCCCAACGTGGTAAGCAGAGGCTGGATCCGGAGGGTCCTGAGGATGGCCAGCGTCAGGGCCACAGCCACAACGGTGGTGATCAGGGGCATGAACCAGGCCCAACCCCTGAACACTCCATTCAGTGATAGAGCTGAACCGAGAACGGCCACGGCCACCGAACCGGCCATGATCCACGGGTAGAGGCCGGGCGGCTGGGCTCGCTGTGGGGGAGGAGTGGGGGCGTCTCCGCCAGCCCCCTGTTGCGGTAGGCCTCGCGGGTACGTTGAGGGGGACCCACGATGGGACGTGGCGGTCATCGTGGCACCGCCGCTCCGCGCCGTACGTCCATTGCCGCACTGGCGGCTAGGACTATTCCGCCTTCGTCGAAGCCGGACCAGGCCGCCGTCAGTGGCGTCTTCGACGTGACGGAGACAGCTTTCCAGCCGCCTTGCCTCAAGGTTTCCAGGACATCGTCCTTGTTGCGGGAGTCATGGTTGCGGGAGTCCGGGTTGCGGGACTCGTTATTGCTTTGAGGGTCCGTGACTACTATCGCGAAGGCATTGGCGCCATAGCCGGCCGCGGGAGCAAGGGCCTTGGCCTCGGCCAGGGTCAGGTTGCCAAGCAAGGCAAGGAGCGGGCCGCGCAAACGATGTGCGGCGAGCTTGTCCATCAGGCGGTCGTCGAAGACGGAATCAACGTTTTCCTGGCCCGGTACCTCCGCTGCCCCATTTAGACGGTGAACCGTAGAACCAGAGGGTTCACGGGAGCGCTGTTCATGCTCCGGACTACCTTCTCCCGTGCGGTGGTGTTCAGCCCTGTGGTGGTCAACCCAGTGGTGTTTTGGTCCGCTCAACTCAATGGCGGCCAAGCCTTCGGCAATGGCATGAAGGCCGGCGACGCCACTGAACTCTTCCACGCCCGGGTCCGGTGCCGACGGCGAGCGAATGAAGGCCGGGCTACCGAAGGCGTCCAGGACGCGCAGCGAGTAGTTCCGTTCGGCCAAGTGCGCGCTGATGGACATCGCCGCTGTTACAACCCACTCAAAATTCGGGCTGGTCACGAGGTCGGAGTCGTCGTCGTGCGAGCTGAAAACCGAGCTACTGCCGGAGGCGAAGGCCGCGAAACGTTGGTCAAGGATGATGGTGGCTTCCGGAGTGGTGACCGATTCCTCCTGGCGGACCATGAGCTGTCCGTGCCGCGCCGTGGCGGGCCAGTGGACGCGGCGCATGGGATCCCCATGCCGGTATTCGCGCGTCATGATGTCGTCGTCGCTGGGATTCGCCCTGATACGGGTGGCCGTTACGCCATCGTTCCCACGCGCCCCGGCGAGTCCCGTTACGGGAAGTTCGACGGCGGCCGGCGTCACAGTGAGGAGGTCGCCGTCGTCGATGGCATGACGCCGCAACGACAAGCCGAAGGGGTCGCTGAACTCGGCAGTAACAGGACCTATGCGGAACTGTCCCCGCTTGCCGGACCGCAGATGGTATTCGTAGCGGCTGGTGCCGCCTGTTGCAGTCCGCGCCGGGAAGCGGAAAGCCGGCGGATCGCCGAACCGTGGAGGCAACTGTTCCTCCATGATCACGTGGCCTGTGGAGAACGTGGACCTGGCAACAGCCAGGCGAACGGTGGTGGCGGTGGACGTTTCCACGGTGGAGGGATTGAATTCCCGGTACACCTGGAACTTGGGTTTCAGCACCCGGACTCCGGCCAGCGCAACCAAGGGAAGTATCAACAAAAATACGGCCAGAGTCAGGAGATCGCGCCTGCCCATAATGTACGCACATACGAGCGAGAGGACCCCGGCGGCGAGCAATCCCCATCCGCGGCTGGTAAACAAATGCTTGGGGAGCCGATCCACGAGTGCCATGCCCGCTGTCTCCTATGCGCTTTGCTTGTCCCTGCGCCACGCGCCAGGCGGTTCCTGGGCGACCGGGAGGGAAGCGAGGATGCCCCGCAGGACGGTTTGGGGAGTATCGCCGGAACTCGCGGCCTTCCGGTCCAGGATGATGCGGTGGGCGAGTACCGATTCGGCAACGTCCACGACGTCGTCGGGAAGAACAAAATCGCGTCCATCCAACGCTGCCGTGGCCTTCGCGGCGCGCAGCAACTGCAGCAAGGAGCGGGGACTGGCGCCGAGTCGAAGGCGGACACTTTCACGGGTGGCCCGGCCAATGGCAACCGTGTATTCCTTGATGGCCGTGGACACGTAAACCTGCTGGACGGCTGCAATCATGGCTGCCACATCGGCCGCTGTGACCACCGGGGTTACGTTGATCAAAGGAGAGGACGCCTGATGCGTTTCCAGCATCTCGATCTCGGCATCCCTATCCGGATAGCCCATGGAAATCCTGGCCATGAAGCGGTCGCGCTGGGCCTCGGGCAGCGGATAGGTGCCCTCCATTTCGATGGGATTCTGCGTTGCCACCACCATGAACGGCAATCCCAGCTGGTACGAGTGCCCGTCCACAGTCACCTGATGCTCTTCCATGCACTCCAGGAGCGCGGACTGGGTCTTGGCCGAGGCACGGTTGATTTCGTCGCCGATCACGATGTTCGCGAACACGGCACCTGGCCGGAACTCGAACTGCCGCGAAGACTGATTGTAGATGGACACGCCCGTCACATCAGAGGGCAAAAGGTCCGGGGTGAACTGGATACGGGACACTGTGCAGTCCACGGTCCGGGCCAGTGTCTTTGCCAGCAGGGTCTTGCCAACCCCGGGCACATCCTCCAGCAGGAGATGGCCCTGGGCCAGGAGAACCGTCAGTGCAAGCTTTGCTGCATCTGCCTTGCCATCGATGACCTTGCTGATGGATGCCAGGATGCGCTCGCTGGCATCGTGGAAACGTTCCGCGTCCATGACCTGCGGCTTGTGTCCGTTGAGCGCCGCGGCGTCCCGGGGCAGCGCACTGTACGCCTCGCCCTGAAGTCGGGTAGGTTCAACGGTGACTTGTCGCTTGGACTCCATGGATTGCCCTTCAGCCGTGGCCAACGCCGGTGTCGGCCGTCTGTCCGTTCCAGACTACCCAGACTTTGGCCGTCCCTGACATAGTGCTCCGGGAATTTATGTGCCAACTGGAATTTGTCTCCAAGCATGGGGGACCGCGGTCCGATTAAGGTGGGAACATGTGCAATTCCCTCGCCCCCGCTCCCTACCGCGCGTCCTCTGGTGCAACAGAAGCATCGGATTCCCGCAAAGAGTACCCGCCACCCCCGGAACCGCTTCCCGTACCGGTGATGGACAATCACACGCACTTGGACTTCCGGCATGGATTGATCGAAGTCGGCGTTGCGGATGCCATGGATGCCGCCGAGGCTGTTGGTGTCCAAGGGGCCATCCAGGTTGGCTGCGACCTGGAATCGTCCCGCTTCACAGTGCAAGCTGTCCAGGCCGATGCCCGCTTGTTGGGAGCCGTTGCCATCCACCCCAACGACGCACCCGCCTACGCGGGGCGGGGGGAACTGGAATCGGCGCTGGCAGAGATCGAGGAACTGGCCGGCCACCCACGGATCCGTGCCATCGGCGAGACAGGATTGGACTTCTTCCGAACCCACGGTGAGGGCCTGACACATCAGCGGTATTCCTTCCGGAGGCACATCGACATCGCCAAGCGGCTTGGCCTCACGCTGCAGATCCACGACCGCGACGCCCACGATGACGTGGTGCAGGTGCTGAACGAGGAAGGCGCCCCTGAGCGGGTGGTTTTCCACTGCTTCTCCGGCGACGAGGAACTGGCCCGCATCTGCAATGACAATGGCTGGTACATGTCTTTTGCGGGGACCATGACGTTCAAGAATGCGGGCAACCTCAGGGCAGCGTTGGCTATTGCCGAGCCCAGCCGGATCCTGGTGGAAACAGATTCGCCATTCCTCACGCCACACCCGTACCGTGGCCGGCCAAATGCGAGCTACATGGTGCCATACACCGTTCGCTCGATGGCGGAAGTGACAGAAGATGACCTTTCAGAACTTTGCGCCAGGCTTGCTCAAAATACCGTAAATGCCTACGGATCGTGGGGCTGAAACGGGCTGTTCGAATCCCTCTGGGACTGACGGCGATGAATACCCGGTATGTAGAATTCTTGGTCCGTTTATAACGGATCGGTTACTGTGTACAACAAGTAGCCGGGGTCGGGGAAGGCCTTCGGACAACTGGCCCGGATCCGTCCGGGCTCTTTAGTTGAATGTATTTGGCGGCGCAGATGCCGGCAGCAGAGGGTGGGACCAGGCTTTTTTGCCTGGCCCCTCAGTTTTGCGGCTGGCATTATTTTTTGCGCTTTTCCCCGTGCCCGGATGGTCTGAGAGTTATGGGCAATCGTGATCAAGTTCTTCACAACGGATGGCAAGTTCAGCTTTCTCAAAGTCGGTGCCCAGTTGCTGGTTGTTGTAGCACTGGTGGTCGGTGTAGTCGCCTTCGTCGGCAACAACAAGACAATCACCTTGAATGTTGATGGCAAGGTGAGCTCCATCCAGACCTTCGGCGGCACAGTTGACCAAGTGGTCAAAGCAGCCAAGGTCGAGCTGAAGGACGCAGACCGTGTTTCACCGGACCTTGATAGCCAGGTGGAAAACGGCTCGGTGGTCAATATCAACCTCGCCAAGGCCGTCTCCATCGAATTGGACGGCGCCCGCAAGACCGTCAACACCAACGCGCCGGACGTCGCCGGCCTGGTGAGTGAACTGGGAGTCGCCAGCTCCTCCGAAATCTCCCAGCCGAAGGACGCCTCCCTGGCTGTTACCGGCTCCTTCGTTTCCATCTCCACGCCCAAGACGATCAGCTTGGTAGCTGACGGCAAGGACACCAGCACCACCACGACGGCGCCCGACGTCGCAACCGTCCTGAAGGACGCCGGAGTCACCTTGGGTGCCAGCGACCGCGTCTCCCAGCCCGGCAACGCACCGGTCATCCAGGACATGGTGATCAAGGTCTCCCGCGTGGACACCAGCAAGACCGCCGACGCCACTGAGGAAGTGCCGTTCGAAAGCGTCAGCACCGATAGTGCCGATCTCTACAAGGGCGACGAGAAAGTGACCCAAAAGGGCGTTGCAGGTTCCGTTGTGAAGACGTTCAAGCTGGTCCTGGTGGATGGCCGGGAAGCTTCCCGCACCCTTGTATCCAGCAATGTCACCACCCAGCCTGTCACCGAAAAGATCGCGGTCGGAACCAAGGCCCGCCCCGTCGCTGCCAAGGTTGCCACTTCCAGTGGTCCCACCGGCGCCCCGAACGAAGCCATGTGGGACAGGATCGCCCAGTGTGAGTCCGGCGGGAACTGGTCCATCAACTCCGGCAACGGATACTATGGCGGGCTGCAGTTCTCCAGCCCCACGTGGTTGGCCAATGGGGGCGGCGCCTACGCCCCCACCGCCAACCTTGCGACCAAAGCACAGCAGATTGATATCGCCAACCGCCTCTACGCCAGGAACGGCCTCAGCGACTGGGGCTGCGCGCACGCAGCCTGACCCCGCACAGGCGATACGATACCTAGGTGACTGAACCGAATTCCGAACCCGCCGCCGTCGTGCCTTTGATGGGCGCCACAGACATCCGACGGTTAGCCGAGGAAATCGGTGTCCGCCCTACCAAGACCTTGGGCCAGAACTTTGTCATTGACGGTAATACGATCCGCAGGATTGTCTCAGCCGCCAATATCGACGCCGGGGAAACCGTCCTTGAGGTGGGTCCAGGTCTGGGCTCCCTGACGCTGGGCCTGCTGGACGCGGCGCGCACTGTTGTTGCAGTCGAAATCGATCCCGTGCTCGCCAGGAAGCTCCCCGAAACTGTTCGTGCATGGCGGCCCGAGGCTGAAGACAACTTCCACCTGGTCCTCTCGGACGCCATGAGGGTCACGGAACTGCCAGTGCAACCGACAGCACTGGTGGCCAACCTCCCGTATAACGTGGCCGTCCCTGTGGTGCTTCACTTGCTGCAACACTTCCCGAGCCTGCAGCATGGCCTGGTCATGGTGCAGGATGAGGTCGCAGACCGCCTGGCAGCAACTCCTGGAAGCAAGATCTACGGCGTGCCCTCGGTCAAGGCCGCATGGTACGGGCACATGCGCAAGGCCGGCGTGATCGGCATGAACGTGTTTTGGCCCGCTCCGAAGATCCACTCAGGACTCGTTGCTTTTACGCGTCATGACCCACCCGCCACCCACGCCACCCGGGAGCAAGTGTTTGCTGTCATTGACGCCGCGTTTGCCCAGCGTCGTAAGACCCTCCGTGCCGCTTTGGCTGGATGGGCAGGCAGTGCGGCAGAGGCCGAACGGTGCCTCGTTGCCGCAGGCGTTGATCCCACAGCCCGGGGCGAGGTCCTGGACATCGCTGCCTACGTCCGGATCGCCGAAGCCCGCCACCCAGCGGACGCATGAGTCCGAACACCCGCAAACCCAGCGGCCTGCCATACGCAGGCGATCGCTTCCATGCCCGAACTGTCCGGGTCAAAGCGCCGGGGAAGATCAACGTTTCCCTGAGCGTTGGTCCGTTGCGCCCTGACGGCTACCACTCCGTGGCAAGCGTCTACCTGGCCGTTTCCTTGTACGAGGAAGTGGCGGCCACCAGCACCGAAGCTGAGGGAATTACCGTCAGCATCAGCCCCAAAAGCACGCTGGACCTGGACGGCGTCGACATTCCCCTGGACGAAAGCAACTTGGCCTACAAGGCCGCAGCCATCATGGCAGAGCTGTCCGAGAAACCAACCGGCGTCCACCTTGAAATCACCAAACGCGTGCCGGTTGCCGGAGGTATGGGTGGGGGCTCCGCCGACGCCGCCGCTACGTTGCTTGCCTGCGATGCCCTGTGGAACAGCGGCCTTTCCCGCGAGGAACTTGCCCACCTGGCAGCCGAACTGGGCGCGGACGTTCCGTTCTCGCTCCTGGGCGGGACCGCCGTCGGACTCGGTGTTGGCGACAAATTGTCACCCGCGCTTGCGAAGGCACAAATGGATTGGGTGCTGGTATTTGCCGACTACGGCCTCTCCACGCCCGACGTTTTTCACACGCTGGACGGACTCCGCGACTCCGAAGGCGTGGAAATCCCCGAACCCGTAGACGTTGACCCCACAATCCTCCAGGCCCTGCGCCACGGCGATCCCGAGACCCTCAGCCGGGTGCTGATCAACGATCTCCAGCGGGCATCCATCGCCCTGGCCCCACAGCTCCGGGACACCATCGGCCTGGGCGAAGCTCGCGGCGCCCTGGCAGGCATGGTGTCCGGGTCCGGGCCCACCATCGCACTGCTTGCCAGGGACTCGGTGTCCGCCAGCGTCCTCGCTGAAGAGCTGACCCATCGAGGCCACACAGCAGTCGCCGTCCACGGACCCGTGCCCGGCGCCCGGATCATCTCCGATACCCTCCTTTAGTAGCTCCCGCATTCCAGCAGTAGAAAGTAGTACCCATTGGCCCACCTGCTTGGCGGCGAAAACCTCACCGTTTCGTTCGCGACCCGCACTGTCCTCGACGGCGTCACCCTCGGTTTGGAGGATGGCGACCGCATCGGCATGGTCGGCCGCAACGGTGACGGAAAATCAACCCTCATGCGTTTGCTCGCCTTGCGCTCGACGCCCGACTCCGGCCGCGTCACCAAACGCGGGGACGTCAACGTCGGCTACCTCGACCAAGGCGACGTGCTCGACGGCGACCTGACAGTCGGCGCTGCGATCGTCGGCGACCGCGCGGACCACGAATGGGCGGCCAACCCCAAGATCCGCGAAGTCATGGGCGGACTGGTAGGGGATGTCGACTGGCACGCCAACGTCCATGCCCTCTCCGGCGGGCAGAAACGCCGTGTCGCGCTGGCCAAGCTCCTCATCGAAGACCACGACGTCATCATGCTGGACGAACCCACCAACCACCTCGACGTCGAGGGCGTGGCCTGGCTGGCAAAGCACCTCAAGACGCGCTGGCGCGCCAACCAAGGCGCGTTCCTGGTGGTCACCCACGATCGCTGGTTCCTTGACGAAGTTTGCAACTACACCTGGGAAGTCCACGACGCCATGGTGGACATGTTCGACGGCGGATACGCCGCTTACGTTTTGGCGCGCGCAGAGCGCGACCGGACGGCCGCCGTCGTCGAAGGTAAACGCCAGCAGCTCGTCAAAAAGGAACTGGCGTGGCTCAGGCGCGGCGCCCCGGCCCGGACTGCCAAGCCCAAGTTCCGGATCGAAGCCGCCAACGACCTCATTGCAGACGTACCGGATCCCCGGGACTCCGTCGCCCTCAGCAAGATGGCAACCGCGCGGCTGGGCAAGGATGTGCTGGACCTCGAGAACGTGACCCTTGATTTTGTCGACGGGGCGGACGGGCAGAAACTCTTCGACAACATCACCCTGCGGCTCGCCCCTGGCGAACGACTTGGTTTGGTGGGCGTCAACGGGGCTGGCAAGTCCACGCTGCTCAAGCTTCTCAACGGCGAAATCCAGCCCACGTCCGGGAAAGTCAAACGCGGTAAGACCGTGGTCACCGCCGTGCTCACCCAGGACGTGAAGGAGCTCGACGACGTCTCGGACCTGCGCGTTATTGAGGTCATTGAGCGGGAAAAACGCTCCTTCAGCGTAGGCGGTAAGGAATTCACCGCCGGCCAGCTCGTGGAGCAGCTCGGGTTCACCAAGGAAAAGCAGTGGACACCCGTCAGCGACCTCTCCGGTGGTGAACGCCGTCGACTCCAACTCCTGCGGCTTCTGGTAGGCGAGCCCAACGTACTGATGCTCGACGAGCCGACCAATGACCTCGACACCGACACCCTGGCCGCCGTCGAAGATGTCCTGGACGGTTGGCCCGGAACGCTGGTGGTGGTCAGCCACGACCGGTACCTTCTGGAGCGCGTCACGGACAACCAGATGGCCCTCCTTGGCGATGCCAAACTCCGCGGCTTGCCCGGCGGTGTGGACCAGTACCTCGAACTGCGCGAGGCGGCGCTGGCTTCCGGCGCCGTTGGCGGCGGCTCGGGTGCTCCCACTTCTGCGAGTGGCGGTGCTTCTGCACCTGTTGCTTCGGGCGCCAGCGAAGCCGAAAAGCGTGAAGCCCGCAAGGACCTCAACAGGATCGACCGCCAGCTCGGCAAGATCGCACAGCAGGAGGAAAAGCTGCACACCCAAATGGCCGCGAAGTCCGAATCCGGCGACTTCGACGCGCTGAGCGAACTCAACGCAAAGCTCCAGGAACTCCTGGGGGAGAAAGAAGGCCTGGAGCTCGAATGGCTGGAGGCCGCCGAAACCCTCGGCGAGTAGTTTCGTAGCGCGGGGCCGGCTGTAAACATCCTCTGCGTGCTGCTCCTTCGTCGCTTTGACGCACGCTGCCGGATGTTTACAGCCGCCGATGCTGCCCGCCGTCGGTTCAGATGCGGCGGGGGTTGGGGGGGGTATTGGGCTGGTTCGTACCCCGCTTTGACGCACGCTTCCGGATACCCGCCGCCCCGCCCCTGAACGTTCTCTCACGTCCTGCCCATTTTTGGCGGATGCTCTCTCACGTCCTGCCCATTTTTGGCGGATGCTCTTTCATTTCCCGCATAGGGCCTGCCTCTGCCAACCCCTGGATCCACCGTTTATCCGACACTCCCCAAGCCAGCGACGAGAGTCCGACCGCAGCGGCCCCGGGTGGGGATGTGAGAGAGCGTGGGGGGAGACGGGTGGGGATGTGGGAGAGCGTGGGGGGAGACGGGTGGGGATGTGAGAGAGCGTGGGGGGAGACGGGTGGGGTTGTGAGAGAGCGTGGGGCGAAAGACGTGGGGATGTGAGAGAGCGTGGGGAAAAACGCCGCAGGATGTGAGAGAGGGATGGGGGTCAGCCGTCGGAGCGGAGCTCGGGCTCCTTCTGCAGCCCCGTCAGTCCGTTCCACGCCAGGTTCACCAGGTGAGCTGCCACCGCGCGTTTGTCCGGCACACGGCTGTCCAGCCACCATTGGCCTGTCATCGCGACCATTCCCACGAGCATCTGAGCGTACATTGCGCCGTCGGCAGCGCTGAATCCGCGGCGGGCGAATTCGTCGGAGAGCAGGTGTTCCACCCGGGCGGTGACGTGGGAGAGCAACGTGGAGAAGGCGCCTTCGGGCTGGGAAGGCGGTGCGTCGCGCATGAGGATCCGGAAGCCGTCGGTGCGGTCTTCGATGTAGCCAAGGAGTGCCAATGCTGCCCGCTCCACCAGGACGCGGGGTTTGGCCTCCGTGCTCAGTGCCTCGGTGATGGAGTCCAGTAGGATCCGGAATTCGGTTTCGACAACCTGCCGGTAGAGGCCTTCCTTGGACCCAAAGTGCTCGTAGATCACGGGCTTGGAGACGCCCGCACTGGCGGCAATTTCTTCAATTGTGGTGCCGTCCAGGCCCTTCGCTGCGAAGAGCGCCCGGCCAATGCCGATGAGCTGGGAGCGGCGCTGTTGTCCCGTCATCCGCAACCGTACAGGGCGGTCTCCCAGGGGCTTGAGGCCGGCTGGGGGCCGGGAAAGTTCAGTGCGCTTGCTCACGTGTCCATCATGCCCTAACCCGCCGCACGGCTGGTCGGGAAGCGCCGTAACAGGGCATCTGGAGACCCGTCGCAGCGGGTCAAGTCGCGAACCATGCAAAGGTCATGGCAAACTAGATTCTTGTGTGTGCATCCCGGTGATCCGGGAAACCGTCAGGCCCTGCCGCCTGGGGGTGCAAGCATGCGCGGTCCGCTCTGGTGTAATGGCAGCACCCCGGCCTTTGGAGCCGTGGAGTATAGGTTCGAATCCTATGGGCGGAACGGTCGGAAAATGCGCTCCACTCTGTACCTGGAACAGCTCGAACGGTGCCTGGGTCCATAGTTGGAATGGCAGCATTCCGAAGCCGGGTTACCCGGGACAAAACCGAGCAAGGAGAGCCAGTACGTGAGCCCCGAAACCACCGGTCCCGCAGCAGTCATCGTCTTGGCTGCAGGTGCCGGAACGCGAATGAAGTCGCGGACTCCCAAAATTCTCCACGAAATCGGCGGCCTCTCCATGGTGGGTCACGCGCTCCTCGCCGCCCGTTCCATCAAGCCCCTGAAGCTGGCCCTAGTTGTCCGACACGAGCGCGATCGCGTCGCAGAACACGTCTCCGCGCTGGATCCGGAAGCCGTGATCGTTGACCAGGACGAGATCCCCGGTACGGGACGCGCGGTGGAGGTTGCCCTCAAGGCCCTCGACGCCGAAGCGGAGCTCACCGGCACTGTGGTTGTCACCTACGGGGATGTGCCCCTCCTGACCGGCGAATTGCTGGGCGAACTCGTGGCCACGCATGAAGCCCAGAGCAACGCCGTTACGGTGCTCACCGCAGTATTGGACGACGCCTCGGGCTACGGCCGCATCCTTCGCGCCGAAGACGGCACAGTCACCGGCATCCGCGAGCACAAGGATGCCAGCGAAGCCGAGCACACCATCCTTGAGGTCAACTCTGGTATTTACGCCTTCGACGCCGCTGTGCTCCGCAACGCGCTGAAGCAGGTCACCACTGACAACGCGCAGGGCGAGATGTACCTCACCGATGTCCTCGGCCTGGCGCGCGACGCCGGTGGTCGGGTTGCCGCCGTCGTCACCCAGGACCGCTGGCAGGTTGAGGGCGCCAACGACCGCATCCAGCTTTCCGCGCTAGGCGCCGAGCTGAATCGCCGCATCATCGAGTCCTGGATGCGGGCGGGCGTGACCGTGGTGGATCCTTCCACCATCTGGATCGATTCCACGGTGACGCTCGATGAAGACGTCCGCTTGCTGCCCAATACGCAACTGCACGGTTCCACCACGGTGGCGAGGGACGCCGTCGTGGGTCCCGATACGACGCTGACGGACGTCAACGTTGGCGAAGGGGCCAAAGTGACCCGCACGCATGGCTCAGGTTCCACTATCGGCGCCAAAGCAAGCGTTGGACCGTTCACGTACCTCCGCCCCGGCACGGTACTGGGGGAGACAGGCAAGATCGGCGCCTTCTACGAAACCAAGAACGTGACCATCGGCCGTGGTTCCAAGCTCTCCCACCTCGGGTACGCAGGTGACGCTGAAATCGGCGAGGACACCAACATCGGCTGTGGCAACATCACCGCGAATTACGACGGCGAGAAGAAGCACCGCACGGTGATCGGCTCGGGTGTGCGGACTGGTTCAAACACTGTCTTCGTGGCTCCGGTGACTGTGGGTGATGGCGCCTACAGCGGCGCCGGTGCCGTCGTCCGCAAAGACGTCCCGCCGGGAGCCCTCGCCCTTAGCCTGGCCGCACAACGAAACGTCGAAGGTTGGGTGCAAGACAACCGCCCGGGCACTGTCTCCGCGAAGCTGGCGCAGGCCGCGCAGGACTCCCTGCTGACCCCCGCCCCCACATCCTCACAATCTCCAGCAACCACAGAAGAGGGCAAACAGGCATGAGCGAAATTACCGCACACGGCGAGAAGAAATTGATTCTCGCCGCCGGAAGGGCACATCCGGAGCTGGCGCAGGAAATCGCGAAGGAGCTGGAGACCGAGCTCCTGCCCATCGACGCCTATGACTTCGCCAATGGGGAAATCTATGTCCGTTCAGCCGAGAGCGTGCGTGGCACGGATGCCTTCGTCATCCAGGCCCACCCGGCCCCGTTGAACAACTGGCTCATGGAGCAGTTGATCATGATCGACTCCCTCAAGCGCGCCTCTGCCAAGAGGATTACGGTTGTTTCACCGTTCTACCCGTACTCCCGCCAGGACAAGAAGGGCCGCGGCCGCGAGCCCATTTCCGCCCGCCTGGTAGCGGACCTGTACAAGACCGCCGGTGCGGACCGCATCATGTCCGTGGACCTGCACACCTCCCAGATCCAGGGCTTCTTCGATGGCCCCGTTGACCACCTGATGGCGATCCCGCTGCTTGCCGACTACATTCGCACCAAGGTGGAGGCGGACAACATCACCGTTGTTTCGCCGGACACCGGCCGCGTCCGCGTGGCCGAACAGTGGGCGGAACGACTGGGCGGTGCCCCGCTGGCATTCGTTCACAAGAGCCGCGACCTCACGGTGCCCAACCAGGCCGTCTCCAAGACCGTTGTTGGCCAGGTTGAAGGCCGCACCTGCGTGCTTATTGACGACATGATCGACACCGGTGGAACCATCTCCGGCGCCGTCCAGGTCCTGAAGAACGCTGGCGCCAAGGATGTCATCATCGCGTGCACGCACGCCGTTTTCTCGGACCCCGCAGCGCAGCGCCTCGCTGATTCCGGCGCACGCGAAGTTGTTGTCACCAACACCCTGCCCATCCCGGCAGAGAAGCGCTTCCCGCAGCTCACGGTGCTGTCCATCGCACCGTTGATCGCGCGCGCCATTCGTGAAGTGTTCGACGACGGTTCCGTCACCAGCCTGTTCGACGGCAAAGCCTGACGCCGGACTGCTGACATCACGGGTCATCCGCTGCCTCCAGGGCGTGCGGATGGCCCGTTTTCAGTAATGCAGGCATCCGCTGGTAAACTCTTGGGGATACCTTGGCGAGGGAGAGCACATCCGGTGCGCGTTTTGAACCGGAATTGCGGGTCTCCGTTATCGACTGGGTCTGCATCTCCTTCGACACAGGCGGGCTTTGCTGCTGGACAGCAACGATCGCCGGGCGTAGAAGGTCCACAGACCTCCGCCCTTGCTGATCGACTTGTCCGGAATTTCCCGGACGCCACAGTAATCAAGGAGTACACATGTCTGAGCAGAAGCTCACCGCAGAACTGCGCACCGAATTCGGCAAGGGTTTTGCCCGCCGTGCACGCATGGCCGGCCAGATCCCGGCTGTCATCTACGGCCACGGCGCAGAGCCGATCCACATCAACCTGCCCGGCCGCGCCACCACGCTGGCTGTCCGCGTTTCCAACGCCCTGCTGGCGATCGACGTCGACGGCGAGCAGCACCTGACGCTCGTCAAGGACATCCAGCGCGACCCGGTTAAGCAGATCATCGAGCACGTTGACCTCCAGACCGTCCAGGCTGGCGAGAAGGTTACCGTTGACATCGCCATCCACGTTTCCGGTGAAGTTGCTCCGGGTGCTGTTGCCAGCCTCGAAGCCACCACGGTTTCCCTTGAGGCCGAGGCAACCCACGTGCCTACCGCCGTCGAGGTTGACATCGAAGGCCGCAAGGCTGGGGAGAACATCCACGCATCGGACCTCGTCCTGCCGAAGGGTTCCACCCTGCTCACTGAAGGCGACACCCTGGTGGTCCGTATCTCCGAGACCGCTTCTGAAGCTGAAGAAGAAACCACGGCAGCAGCTGAGTAGTCTTTGACTATGTAAGGCAAACGCCTTTTGAGTGGCCGGGTACCCCTTGGGTCCCGGCCACTTTCTTCTTCCGTCCCACGCAACTCCGGGACCCCCATCGCTGACCCGATTCCCTGACAAGACTCCCTAGGATGAGACCATGAGTGACACTTGGCTGATAGTTGGCCTCGGCAACCCCGGCAGTGAGTACAGCAACAACCGGCACAACGTGGGCCAGATGGTGCTTGACGAGCTGGCATCGCGGATGGGCGGCAAGTTCAAGACCCACAAGGCCAGGGCCCAGGTAGTAGAGGGTCGGCTGGGGATAGGCGGACCCCGCGTAGTACTGGCCAAGCCGATGACCTACATGAACGTTTCCGGTGGTCCTGTGGCGGGCTTGAGCAATTTCTTCGACATCGCGCCGGACCACGTTATTGCCGTCCATGATGAGATCGACATTCCCTTCAACACGGTCAAGCTCAAGATAGGTGGCGGTGAGGGTGGTCATAACGGCCTCCGCGACATCTCCAAGGCGCTGGCAACAAAGGACTATTTGCGCGTGCGGGTAGGGGTGGGCAGGCCTCCGGGACGTATGGATACCGCTGATTTTGTGCTGCGGGATTTCGCAACGGCCGAGAAGAAGGAATTGCCGTTTCTGCTGGACGAGGCGGCTGACGCGGTGGAACTGCTGGTCAATGAGGGGCTGTTGGCGGCGCAGCAGAAGCATCATGCCGCAAGAACTTGAGCAAATCTTGAGGAAAGCCTGAGGAAAGCCTGATGATTCGAGGCGCCCTTAGCCCTACCAAACTGTCGGCGCCCGGAGGTAGTGTGCATGGTACGCAGGTAAGCGGTGGGGGACTGTCGCGGATGTTGTAGCGAAGGATGCGAATGTCGGCGGAGTTGCTAAACAGAGGCGGTGGAGGCGCAGCGAGGGCTGCGGCTCCGGACCTTGTGGGCGGTCCATCCGATCGGCAAACATGGTCACTGCTGGCCAGGAGCCAGGATCTCTCCCGGGCCACCAAGCACCTTGAGTCCCCGAAATCGTACGGCGTGGTGCTCACGGGCGAACGGGGAATTGGCAAGTCGGGCTTGGCCCGGGCAGTAATTTCTTCCCTTGGCCCCAAAATCCATAGCCTGCAATTGCGCAACACGGTTGCCAATGGCCAGACCCCCTACGGGTGCCTCGGATTCCTCCTGGCGAGACTGCCGTCCGAGGCCGTCAGTTCACCCACGGGCATTCTCCATGCGATTACGTCCCTGATCCGTGCAGAAGCTGCGGGCCGCCAGACTGTCTTCATCGTGGACAATGCTGGCGGTATGGATCCCATGAGTACAGGCGTGCTGCTGAATCTGATGGCCACTGGAACGGCAAAGGTGATCGCCACTGTTCAACGCTCCAGCGATCTCCCCGCTGATTTTCATCGGCTGGTGCTTGAGGAGCAACTGGGCGAGGTCCACCTGAATACGCTTAGTGAAGAACAGACGAAGCAGGTTCTCGGTTCGGTACTGGGCCACTACGTCTCCTCCACGCTGGTGGGCTCACTCCACTCCGCCGTCGGTGGGAATCCGATGCTCCTGCACGCGCTGTTGGATGAGCAACGCCATTCCGGCAACCTCGTCCTGAACGATTCCGTGTGGACGCTCAGGGACCGTATCAAGCTTGAAGGCGCCACCGTTGTGGAGGACTTTGTCCGTTCCAGGTTGGCGCGCGAACCGCAGGCCAACCGGACCGTCGTCGAGGTCCTGGCCTGCGCGCAGCGCGCGACACTGGTGGATCTGGCTGCAATCTTTGGCACAGAAGTGCTTGTGGAGATGGAGGAATCCGGGCTGCTCACCGTTGATCGGAACGGCGAGCACTGGGTTTCCCTTCGCGATGCTTACGTCGGTGAGGTTGTCCGGGGCTGGCTGAGTACGCGGCGGCGTCGCGAGCTGAGGTTGATGCTTCTTGGACCCAAGGAGCCGGAGCTGGGTGGGTTGGCTCCACAGGATCTGCTGAGCTACGCCGCCTGGATGCACGCCTGTGAGGACGAACCGTCTCCGTCGCCAGGGCATGCTCTGGCAGCAGGACGGGCTGCCTTGGATGATTACGATCCCAACTTTGCCATCCAATGCACGCTGTCACTGGATCCGAAGGACCCCGAGTGGGTGGCGGGGCAGCGACTGAAGTCAGCTGCCTACCTCATGCTGGATCTGCCCCTGCACGCTGCCCAGGCCTTGGATGAGGTGTCAGAGGCGCACATTGCAGCTTTGGACCCCATGGAGTTTGCCGAAGTAACAGCTGCGAAATGCCAGGCCATGACATGGATTGACGGCCGTTCGGCAATGGTGCCCGGCGTGATCACGGCGGCAAGTGAAACCTTGGAGGCCATGGTTTCGAATCCGGAGGCCTACGCGCCGGAGCTGATCACGCGGGCCCGGAACAGGCTCCTTCTTTGCAACTACGAATACCAGGCGTATATGGGCGAGTACGCAGCTGTGGCCGAGGACCTGGAAAAGGAACTGGTCAAGGACCCGGCCGATGACCGGGAACACTGGCTGAAGTCCGCGTTCTGCCTCATGGAAACCCGATGCGTGATGGGCCGGGAACTGGAAGCGCAGCAACTGGCACGTACCGTGTCCCGGCAGCTGGGGAACAATGACAGGCCGGCGCAGTTGGAGGAGTCCTTCGCCCGGGAGGCTTTCGGAGTGCTGTTGCTCTCCGGACAATGGCGGAAATGCATCGAGCTCATGCGGCGGACGCCCTCCACACCTTCGCGCCTGCAGTATCGCGGTGCAATCACCGAACTGGGCGTGGGCCTTGCCTACGCCTACGCCGGAAAGCCCTCCAGCGCGATCGAACCGTTGCGCTCCGCCGCCGCCCAGCTTGAGCTTCGCCCGGCCATGAACATGGTCAAGGTTGCCTACGCTGCTACCGCCTTTGCCTATGCACAGCTGGGCAATTCACTCGAAGCCGGACGGTACCTTGACCTGTACCGCACTTGCCGGGGTGTTGGGACATATTTCTCCGAGTCCGTTGCCGAGTTCTGCGCTGAAATGGCAGGGCGATGGATGGGGGACCCGGACGTCAAGCCGCGGCTGCTGGCCAGGGTCCAGCAGGACATCGACAAGCGTCGCTTTACAACGGCCGGGATTTGCCTTTTTGGCGCCACAGTGGAGGGCACGGACGCCGAGTACAAATTGCTGGAGGAAATTGCCGAGAACCGTCAAGGCCCTTTGGCGCAGATCGCCCGCGACCTTGCCCGGGGATCCCTGAAACGGAGTTCGCGTTCTCTCCTGGCTGCCGCCGACGCCGCAGCTGCACTGGATTTGTTGGTGGTGGAAGCCAGGTGCGTGGCCATGGCCTTGGACTTTGCCCGCAATGCCGGTGAAACCACGGCTGCCCGGACCGCGCAGCTTAGGCTTGAGCGTCTGGAACAATCGGTCTCGGCGTTGCCGATCCAACCACGAAGCGACGCACCGGTGTTGACCGAGCGTGAACGGCAAATTGCCAAACTGGCCGGAAAGGGTGTCAGCAATCGTGAAATCGCTATGGATATTGGGGTGTCTGTGCGGACCGTTGAAGGACACCTGTACCAAGTATTTACCAAGCTCGGCGTCTCATCGCGAGGCGAGCTCAATGGTCTCCTGTGAGTTGAGGAGTGTAGTTTCCGTCAACCGGGTGCGTGCCCATGCAGGCTGAGTTCCTTGTTGGCCGGGACGCGGAGTTGGACCTGGCGACTGAAATATTGAGGCAGGAGGGGGCGGGCGCCGTCCTGCTCCTTGCCGACCCCGGCATCGGTAAAACGGCCATGGCCGAAGAGATCGCCGCCCGCTTGGCCGGCGAAATGGTGGTGATGCGGATCCATGGCAGCCCCGCCCTGTCCGCTGTTCCTTTCGGTGTCCTGGCGCCGTATCTCCTGGACCTGCCTGTGGAACAGGCCACGTCGCCAGTGGCTATCCTCCGCGAGTTTTGGTCCCAGTTCGAGAAAAGGCGCGGAAGCGAAGGTGCAAGGCTCCTTTTGGTAGTGGACGACGCCCATGACCTCGATGAGGCCAGCAGCCAGATTCTGGCCGAGTTGGTGACGGCTGGCTGGGCGCGGCTCGTGGCTACCAGCAGGCCACGGCCCGGGCTGCCTCCTGCCCTGCTCCAGCTCTGGTACGACGGCTTGGCAGAGCGCTTCGAACTCCATCCCCTGGAAAAGGAAGAAGTGGCCGAGCTCGCAGGGAAAACCCTGGGTGGGTCGGTCATGGCAAGCACCACAGATGTCTTACATTCTGTTTCGGAGGGGAACCCCCTGCTGCTCCGTTGCCTCCTGGAAGACTCAAAGGCTGACGGAAACCTGGTGCGCCGAAATGGCGTCTGGTTCCTCACGAGTGCCCTCTCCGGCGCCGGCGAGGGCCTCTCTGAAGTGGTTCGGAACAAAGTCCTGCGAACCAGCGAGGCTGAACGGGAGGCGATGTACATCATCGCCCTTTCCGAACCCGTGCCCGCCGCTGTACTCGACGCGCTTGTGGGCAGGGATACGCTGCGGTCGCTGATGGACAACAGGCTCGTGACTTCCAGTAATGGCGCCGGTAGCCCGGTGAAAATGTGGCACCCGATGTATGGTGAGGCGCTTCGCCACATCGTTTCGCCCGCCCGCAGCCTCCAGATCCGCCAGCGTATGGTCCAGCACCTGCCCGCGGAACCCTCCACGGCGGAGGGTCTGCTTCGAATGGTGAGTTGGGCGCTGGACTGTGGTGCCGACGTCGAGGACGAACAGTTGCTGCGGGCGGCGTTCCTCGCCGCAAAACTCCTGCAGAATCCACTCGCGCTGCAGGCCGCTGCCAAGGTTCGCTCCGAAGCGCTGCGTCCTCGTGCCCGTGCCGTCATGGCAATGGTCAAATACAACGACGGCGACTACCGCAGTGCCGTGCAGCTGCTCGGGGAAGACGCAGGGTTCCTGGACGCCGATCCGTCCGGGCCCTTGGGTGCCGGACTGCTGTGGGGGGCTGCAAGGTCCGCAATGGGGGACAGCTCGGGTGACATTCTGGCGGACGCTCACTCGGCCGCTGACGCGCTAGTGGCGGGCCGCAACGTCCAGGACCCTGTGGTCCAGCAAATTCGACGGCATGCTGCAGCTTTGGAATTGGCGGCGCTGGCCCATGACGGCCGCTATGGGGAGCTGCGCGAGGGACTTGCCACGTTCCAGGCCGGTCTTGCCGTGGACGAGCCGGATTTCGTCATGAACCAGCTTTTCCTGCTGGCCATGCAGTGCGAGTTGCTGATGGTGGAGGGCCAGGCGGTGCAGGCATTGGAGATGGGCAGGGAAGCGCTGGTGTTGCTGGATGAACACCATGACGACCTCCTGTACTTCACTGACTTCATCCTGGTCCGCTATGCCTTGGCCGCGTTGGAATCCGGTGACTGGGCGGCAGCCGAAGCCGCGCTGAACCGCTATGCCGCCAGCTCCGCCATGGGGCTTATAACGTTCGGCGGCGACATCCAGGCGCTCAAAGGACTGTCCTTGCTCCGGCAGGGACGTTTGGAACAAGCCAGCGCTGTGCTGACGCCCGCGGTGGAGGCCCTCCGCGTGAAGGACCCGCAGAGGTTGCGCCGTCTGGGCAACGCGCTTGCGTTTTATGCTGCCGCCAGGTCGGGAAATAACGAACTGGCCCAACGCCTGTCCGTGGATACGGTAGTGGTCCCGGCTGCCGGTGGCGCCTATGTTGAAGCCCTGGCTGAGATCTTTACCCTTGCTGCCAAGGAGCATTTGAATAAAGGAACAGGGCTGGAGAAGCTGCGGAGCCTCCCTGATTCCACGCATTTGCATCAACTTCCGGGCGTCCTGCTCCAGAACCTGGTCCTCAGGGCAGAGCTGGGGGACCAGCACGTAATGGACCCGATCCGGGAGACTGCCTCGTCAATGGCTGGGGCATGGGCAGGCGGTTGGCACATGCTGGCGACCGCCCAGGTGGACGGCGCCGGCGATGCTTTCGTTAACGCGGGCAATCTGCTGGCCGCTGGAGGCATGCCAGGGCCAGCGGCCACAGCTTTCGACAAGGCCGCCATCGCCTTTGATGCCGAGGGCAAGCGCCCGGAGGCGCGGCAGGCGGCCGTGCTGCGCGACGTCAGCGAGGCCAGCCTTGGGGACACGCAGGTCCACGACCCCCACACCGAGGTAGACCGGTCCGTGCCCCTGACCCGGCGGGAGCAGGATATTGTGGCGCTGGCCGTTTCCGGACTCACTGACCGTCAGATCGCAGAGAAACTCATGGTCTCCGTCCGCACGGTGGAGGGCCACTTGTACCGCAGCTATGCCAAGCTGGGCATCCGCCGGCGCGAGGACCTTGGGGCTGCTGTCCGCAATTGACGCACGGCAATTTGAGTAGCCTCCGACGCCCGCAAGCACCACGTGGACGCGGTATTGCACCCATTACCACCAATCAATGGAGTAACCCGGGCCTTATCCCCGGCGGGACCAAGTAGTGCCCCTCCAAGGTACTGAGTACAACAGAGTATCGGGGCCTGGAAACCGCCCTACTAATCGAGTACCGATTACTGGTGTTCTGATTTCCGTCACGCGGTTAACTGATCTTGGAAGGAAGGAAAGCCCCAAGCATCCCCCGAATTCCATATCGAAATACCGCATCGGTGGTCTCTTTTAGCCGGTGCTCCGGCCGTCGAGAGGCGGTCCGGCCCTGGACGAAGCCGGCGGCGACAGAGTCTTCTGAGACCGAGACTCTCCCCCCAGCCGTCGCCGGCTTCTAGGCCAGGGATCCCGCAAACTCGCGGAAGCCTAAATTCTCCCGGACCAAGGGACTGCTGCTATTGGAGTGCGCATGTTGCCGGACCCCTGGCTGGACCAAGACACTGTCACAGTCGGGCTGAGGCCGCCAACATTCCCGGACCGGAAGCAGATCCTGGATCTGATCCTTTCGGCAGTACCATCTCCTTCCAGCAATGGCATAGTTGTGACAGGCGACAGGGGATCTGGAAAGAGCCATTTGTTGCTCTCCATCAAAGCAGGACTCCCGGACTCCGTGGACGTTCGCACATTCGCCGGCAAACCGGAACTCCAGACAACCGTCTATGGTGCTTTGAGCGCACCAGTAGAGCCCTCCGGCGAACAAACGGCCCTCCCTGGACTTCATGTCCTGCGGGCGCTCACCCAAAGCCTGGGTCCAGCGGAATACCTGTATACACCACCGTTTGCACGGCGTCGAGGCAAGCGTCACCCTGAGCCTAAACGGCCTCCACTGGTCCTCCTCGTGGACGACATCCACTTCGTTGATCCTGCATCCCTCGCGGTTTTGTTGCAGCTGATGCCGGGATTCGGAGCCACCTTGGTGGCGACGGCGGACAGCCGCCGCCCGCTTCCGCCGGATCTGTACCAGTTGTGGGAAGAAGGATTTCTCGAGCAGTACTTCCTGGCTCCCTTTACGTTCAGCGAGGCGCAGGCCCTGTCCGAGGACGTACTGGGCGGAAAGGTTCAAAGGCGCGCCAGCAGTCTTCTGGCGTCGATGTGCGGATTCAACGTAGGACTCCTTTGCCTCGCCATCCAGGATGCACGCAACGCCCACCTCCTGGTGGAGCGCGACGGTTACTGGACCATGGACGTACGGGCACATTGCCAATGGCCAGGGGTGGTTGAGCATGTCCGGGCCGACATCTCCCAGCATGCTGCGGAAGAACTGAAGGCGTTGGAGGTTATTGCGCTCGCCGAGCCCCTGGCCTTGGATGTTGTTGAGCACCACTTCGGCCAGAAAGCCGTGGAACACCTTCTTGACTCACACGACATCCGTGTGCTGCCTGGAAGGCCGCCGCTTGTCCGTACGAGTTCATGGCTGAGGGGCGAGGGCATCCGGCTGTCCGTTCCCCACTCGCGCAGCACGGCGCTCCGACTTGGCATCGAGGAGCCGGGACTCACGGCGGACTCCGCACCCGCAATGCTGAGGTGGATGACCTGGACGCTCGATTGCGGGCTGAGCCTCTCCGACGAACTCATCCTCGCCGCAGCGCCTGCGGCTGATAAACCGTCCACCGCTGAGTTGGCCATCCGGGCTTCCGTGGGCATCAACGGTTCAAGTCACCGGAATGAAGCCAGGATGCTCCGTGCCCGGGCACTCATTGCCGAAGGACAGCTCAAAGAAGCAGCACCGGAGTTGCGTGAGTTGGTGGGCGCAGGAGTGCAGGCGGAGGTGCAGGCCGAGGCTGCTTCCCGGTTGATGGGCCTCAGCCTTTTGGGAGCGGCCTCACCCATGCCGCCAAAGCCCGACGGCGGGGCGCAAGGGCTGGAGGAACCGTCGGATCCAGCCGCCCGGGTCATGTGGAATGTCCAGGAGGCCGAACAGCTCCTGCTGTCCGGTGACGCTCCACAGGCGTTGGAAAAGTCTTCCGCTGCCTTGGCCGCCATCAACGCCAATCCGGCGCTGGAAATGTTCCGGCCAGGGGTCCTCCTCCGCCACGTTTTGCACCTGCGGCACAACCTGTCATGGAGCCAGGTGGACGCCCTCCTGGATTGCCCGTGGGCCTACGCAGTACCAGCGCACTTGGCCTGGTGCCTGGAAGTAGCGCGGGGATATGCACAGCTCAGCCAGGGCCTTCCCCGGCCCGCCTTGCGAACGCTGGAACCCGTTGTGGCTGAACTGCACGACGCCGGCCTGCCGCCGGTTCTTCAGTTGGCATCGGCAATGCTGGCGTACTCCGCTGCGCTGTGCGGTGATTCGGAGCAGGCCATGGCAAGGGTGCAGCAAAGCTTGGTGGCGGGAAAGGACGCAGCCGGCGAAACCCCCGCCAGCCCAGCCCACAACAGTCCCGCCCACGCCGGCCCAACTCGTGAAGGCCTGTCTGACGAAGGTCTGTTGCCCCAGCTGAGCGCCCTGTTCGTGGCGGCTGCGCAGGACAAGGTTTCGCGCAAACCGAGCCAATTGTTTGCGGTAGCCGAGGCATTCCATGACCAGCAAAGTCCTTTGATGGAAGCCGAGGCGTTGACCCTCATGACGCTCAACGCAAGCAAGTCCGCCGTCGAGGACCTCGTGGTGCAGCGCCGCCTTGGTGAGCTTGCCGCCTCGTTGCAGGGGGCCCGCGCGGCGGCGATGGGAACCTTCGCTTCGGCTTTGCTGGGTAATGATCCCAAGCTGCTTGAGTCCGCCGGCAAGAGTCTGTCTGCAGACCGGCAATTCGCAGAGGCGGCCCTCTGTTACGCCCGGGCGGCCAGCGGCTACGAAGCAAGGACCCGGAGTGCGGCGAGCCGCCGCGCCTGGACCTTGATGGAGCGGCTGCACGGGGCTTTCGACAGCGATGTTGCTCCGCCACTGGGATGGCTGCCCGGTACTGCAGGGCACTGACGTACTGCAGGCCATTGAAGGACTGCTGGAGACTGAAATACTGCAGGATATTGACGTGCTGTACGGCACATCTCCGGGGACGTCGGGCCGTGGGATAATTGAGTGTCCCCGAAGGATTTCCAAGGAGTGCCCCTTGACAGTCGTATCAACTCCCGCCTCATTGCAGCAGTCCGTGGTTCCTGCCATGGACAATGCGGAGGTGTTGCGGATCCGGAACGACTTCCCCGTCCTGGACCAACTGGTCAACGGCAAGCCGTTGATCTATCTCGATTCCGGGGCCACGTCCCAGAACCCCTTGAGCGTGATCGAGGCCGAGCAGGAGTTCTACGAGCAACGCAACGCCGCAGTACACCGTGGCGCACACCAACTTGCGGTGAGCGCGACTGAGGCCTTTGAGGATGCCCGCCAGACGGTGGCGGACTTTATCGGCGCCCAGTACGAGGAAACCGTGTGGACGTCCAACGCCACGGAGGGCCTGAACCTCATTAGCTACGCTCTGTCCAACGCCGCTTTGTGGGCTGCGCAGGGCCGTGGCAGCTCAGCGTTGAAGGAGTTGGGGATCGGCCCGGGCGACGAAATCGTGGTCACGGAGATGGAGCACCACGCCAACCTGATCCCCTGGCAGGAGCTCGCCTTCCGGACCGGAGCCACACTCAAGTACATTCCCATCACCGATGATGGCACCCTTCGCCTGGACGCCGCAGCAGAGATCGTGGGGGAGCGCACCCGCCTGCTGGCTTTCACCCATGCCTCCAACGTTCTGGGCACCATCAACCCCGTTGCCGAACTCGTGGCTCTCGCCCGCCGCGCGGGGGCGTTGGTGGTCCTGGATGCTTGCCAGTCAGTCCCTCATATGCCCATTGACGTCAAGGACCTGGACGTTGACTTCGCGGTTTTCTCGGGCCATAAGATGTTGGCCCCCACGGGCGTCGGCGTCCTGTACGGCAAGCAGGAACTCCTGGATGTCCTTCCGCCGTTCCTCACAGGTGGTTCCATGATCACTACTGTCACCATGGAGCGCGCCGAATATTTGCCTGCCCCCCAGCGCTTCGAAGCCGGAACCCAGCGCATCTCCCAAGCGGTTGCCCTTGCCACTGCCATGAACTACTTGTCCGAAACCGGGATCGACCGCATCCATGCTTGGGAAGCCACGTTGGGTCAGCGCCTGGTCAAGGGACTTGAGGGCATCGACGGCATCCGCGTGGTGGGCCCTGCTTCTGGTGCGGAACGCATCGGGCTGGCTGCTTTCGACGTCGCCGGTGTCCATGCGCACGACGTCGGCCAGTTCCTTGACGATCGCGGCATCGCCGTTCGCGTCGGCCACCATTGCGCCCAGCCACTGCACCGTCGCTTGGGGCTGACTGCTACTACCCGGGCAAGCACGTACCTTTACAACACCACGGACGACGTCGATGCCTTCCTTGACGCCGTGTCTGGCGTTCGGGCCTATTTCCAGGCCTGACCCACGCGGCCGAATTGCAGCCGCTCCCCACACACTTCCACGAACGGGTAACCAGCACCATGAGTCTTGACCAGCTGTACCAGCAGATCATCCTGGACCACTCCAAGCAGCGGCACGGCAGCGGGCTCGCGGGCACGGAAGTCCCAACGGGCACGTCAACCGGGCAATCCCACCAACTCAACCCGGTCTGCGGGGACGAGGTAACGCTCCGACTGGCTGTCGCCGATGGAACGGTCAGGCAGATCAGCTGGGACGGTGAAGGCTGTTCCATCTCCATGGCGTCGGCTTCAGTGTTGACCGACCTCGGCGAGGGAATGTCGGTAGAGGAATTGCACGCCGTGATCGATAACTTCCGTGAGGTCCTCCGCTCGCGTGGAAAGGTGCAGGCGGATCCAGAGATTTTGGGAGACGCTGCCGCGTTCGAAGGTGTGGCCCGCTACGCCGCCAGGGTCAAATGCGCCATGATTTCGTGGGTTGCTGCGGAGGACGCGCTGAACCAGGCGACGGCCTAGCAGCCCATCGAGCAGCGGCGGAGCAGCCCCGCGCTAGGCGCGGCTGAAGACGTCAGGTACGCCGTCGCCGTCGTCGTCCCGTTGTTCTTCTGCCTGAACCTGGCGGTACCGCCGGTTCCGGGCCCTGAGCACGACGGCGGCCAGCAGCGCCGCGATCAGGGAACCTGCCAGGATGGCCACCTTGGCGTGGTCATTGTGTGCAGATCCCGCGCCGAAGCTCAGCTCGCCGATCAACAGGGAGACGGTGAACCCGATCCCGGCCAGCAGTGCCAACCCAAAGAGGTCGATCCACGCAATGCTGGAATCCAGGCTCGCACGGGTGGTTTTGGTCACCAGGAACGTGGTACCGAAGACGCCTACGGCCTTGCCTATTACCAACGCCGCAACAATTCCCACGGCCACCGGATCACTGAGCGCGGCCCGCATGCCGTCGAACCCGCCCAGCGCCACCCCTGCGGAGAAAAACGCGAAGACAGGCACGGCGAATCCCGCTGAGAATGGGCGCAGCCGGTGCTCGAAGTGCTCAGCGAGCCCTTCCTCCGGCTCACCCTTTTTCCCGCTGTTGAAGACCGGAACCGCAAAGCCCAGCAGCACCCCGGCCACGGTGGCATGGATGCCGGAGGCATGGACGAAGCCCCAGGTGGCCAGGGCCAAGGGGAGCAGGATGTACCAACTGCGGATCCGCTTCTGGACCAGGAACGTGAAAAGGGCCAGCGGCACCAGCGCGGCCAGGAGCATGAGGGGCTGGATCCCGGTGGAGTAGAAGAAAGCGATGATGCCGATGGCGATGAGGTCGTCCACTACCGCGAGAGTCAGCAGGAAAGTCCGGAGCGCGGCGGGAAGGTGTGTGTTGATAACGGCAAGCACGGCCAGGGCGAATGCGATGTCCGTAGCCGTGGGAATGGCCCAGCCTTTGAGCGTCTCCGAGGCGGAGCCGAGGTTGAAGAGGACGTAGATCAGGGCAGGAATAACAACTCCACCAACGGCGGCGGCCACCGGTACAACGGCGCGGGCCGGTTTCCGGAGTTCCCCGGCAACGAACTCCCGTTTGAGTTCAAGGCCTGCGAGGAAGAAGAATACAGCCAGCAGGCCGTCGGAGGCCCAATGCCCGACGCTGAGCTGCAGGTGCCAGGGTTCGTAGCCTATTTTGAGGTCGCGTAATGCGAAATAACCGTCAGCGGCGGGGGAGTTTGCCCAAATCAGCGCAATGACGGTGGCGGCCAGAAGGAGAGCGCCGCCCACGGTCTCTGTTCGAAGGATCGAGAGGATCCGGCGGTACTCGGGGTAGCTGGAGCGGCTGAAAACAATGGTGGTCAGGGGTTGTTTGGCCACGGTGGCTCCTGTGGGTCGAGTAGTCAAGGGCAGGCATCGCAAAGACACCGCCGACCAGACTTCCCGGCACACCAAAGTCCATTCTACCCAAGTGAGTCGCAGCAGTGCGCGTTATGAGCTCTCAAAACGCGCACTGCTGCGACTTACTTGGGCGAAACTTAGGCGAGAAGCCCCGTGATCCCGATGACCGCCGTCGCTAGTCCCAGCACCATGGAAATGGAAACCAGGACCACGTGGACCGTGAGGAACCTTGTGGCCTTCCCTGCGGCGTCGCGAGCCCGGGGGTCCTTCATGACGCGCTTCAGGAACTGCGGCCATACAACCAGGGACCATACGCCGGCAACGATCAGGACCCAGCCCAGAATGGCAGGGAGCTGCATGCTAGTGGCTTTCGAGCCAGGCCTGCGCCTGCTGCGACTGGATGTTCAAGGCCTTGCCAACCATCGGCTCAGCAGCATCGGCAATCTTGCCGCCGAGGAACGGAACAGACGAGGAAACGTTGCCCTCAAGTTCGATCCGGGTGTTCGCGCCTTCAGCCACGAGGCGCTGGACGGCGGTGACATCAAGCGGGGCACCGGAGACTTTCAAGGCAATCTTGCTGGCGCGGGAACCATCTGCTGCGGGCGCTTCCCACTGCTCGGTCTGCGTGACGGTCAGGCGCTCGCCCACGAACTTGCGGGCGATATCCGGCAGACGGGTAGTGGGCAGAGTACGAACCGTGGTGGTGCTGAAAGCGCCGGCAGGGTCGCCGTCGATCGTGAACGATTCCAGGGAGCCGCCCACCAGTTCGCTCGTGTGACGCAGGAAGTCTTCGTCGACAAAGACGGCCGCTACTCGGTCAACGCTGTGCGGCAGGGTGGTGGATGCACTCAGGGCCATGGGTCCTCCGTGGATATGTTGGTGGTGAAGCTCTTTTAGCTCCCAACATCCTACGGGGTGTCCGTGGCCACAGCGGAAATGTCCCGCCATCAACGGGCCCTGAGGGAGGGGTAGGCTGGAATGACCCGGCATTCGTTCGAATTTCCGGGCATTTGTGTTGCCTGCCCTTGGACCCACCCTAGGAGTTTCAGCCATGAGCCTCAACGGTCTGCGCCGCGCACTGGCGGAGGACAAGACTTTTGCGCGCGTCCGAACTGAGGCTCAGCGGGCCTTTTCGGCCCGGAGCACCGACTACCAGATCAGCGCCCCTACCGGTATGCGGGCAGTTCTCCTTGCAGAAATGGCCGATGGCCTTGCTGCCCAAGGAGCCGACGCCGCGAACGCCCCTGTTGTGCTGGCAGTCACCGCCACCGGGCGTGAGGCCGAGGACCTGACAGCGGCACTCGCCTCCTATCTCCCCGCGGACTCGGTGGCTACTTTCCCCAGTTGGGAAACCCTCCCGCACGAGCGGCTCTCGCCGCGTTCGGACACCGTAGGTCGCAGGCTCTCCGTCCTGCGCCGCCTGAACCACCCTGAAACCTCGACGGCGGCACCCTTGCGTGTGGTGGTTGCTCCGGTTCGCGCCGTGGTCCAGCCGATTGTTGCCGGTTTGGGCGACCTCGTTCCCGTAACGCTGCAGGTAGGGCAGGAACGCTCGTTCACCGATGTTGTCCGGGCCCTCTCCGACGCCGCCTATGCCCGGGTTGACATGGTGACGCACCGAGGTGAATTCGCGGTTCGCGGCGGCATCCTGGATGTTTTCCCTCCCACGGAGGACCATCCCATCCGTGTGGAGTTCTTCGGCGATGAAGTTGACCAAATGCGGTGGTTCGCTGTGGCCGACCAGCGTTCGCTGTCCGCTCCCGGGATCCACCACCCCACGGAACTGCACGCCCCGCCGTGCCGTGAAATCCTGATCACGCCCTCCGTCATGTCCCGCGCTGCCAAGCTCAAAGCCGATATGCCGGCGGCGGCTGACATGCTGGAGAAGATCGCGGGTGGCATCGCCGTTGAAGGTATGGAGTCCTTGGCTCCGGTCCTGGTGGATGCCATGGTCCCGTTCGTGGACCAGCTTCCGGCCGGGTCCTTGAGCGTGGTGATCGAACCGGAAAAGGTTCGCACCCGCGCGCACGACCTCGCTGCTACCAACGAAGAGTTCCTGGAAGCTGCTTGGTCAACAGCGTCCGACGGCGGTTCCGCGCCCCTTGATCTGTCGTCCCAGGCATCCACTGACTTGCACGCCGCGAGCTTCCGTTCCCTGACAGACACCCGATCCGCCGCCTTGGAACACAGCGTTTCCTGGTGGTCCATCACCTCGCTCGCAACGGACGAGGACCTGGTGTTGGACATCGACGTCCTCAACCTGCATGCCCGGGAGCCGCGCGGTTACCAGGGTGAGGTCGCGGAAATGCTGGACTTCATTGGCTCCCGTGTCCGGGAGCAGTGGCGCTTGGTGGTTGTTACGGACGGCCCGGGACCGGCACAGCGCCTAGTTGAGCTGTTCCACGATGCCGACATCCCCTGTGCTCGCGTGGACTCGTTGGATAACGATCCACAGCCGGGCATCATCGAGGTGACCACTGCCGCCGTCGGGCGTGGTTTTGTCCTGGACGGCCTCAAACTGGGCCTTTTGACCGAAGCGGACCTGCTGGGCCGCGCCACCGCCAGTTCCACCAAGGACATGCGGCGCATGCCGTCCAAGCGGCGGAATGCCGTGGACCCGTTGCAATTGCACGCAGGCGACTTTGTGGTGCACGAGCAGCACGGAATCGGCCGGTTCGTGGAGCTCATTCAACGCAAGGTGACCGGTACGTCGTCCTCCGATGCAGGGCTGCGTGAATACTTGGTGCTGGAGTACGCAGCATCCAAGCGCGGCGCTCCGGGGGACCGCTTGTTTGTCCCCACGGACCAGTTGGATCAGGTCACCCGCTACGTCGGCGGGGACGCCCCTGCCTTGAGCAAGATGGGCGGCGCTGACTGGGCCAGCACCAAGTCCAAGGCCCGCAAGGCCGTCAAGGAGATCGCCGGAGAGCTCATCCGGCTGTACTCGGCCCGGATGGCCTCCCGCGGACACGCCTTCGCCCCGGACACCCCGTGGCAGCGCGAGCTCGAGGAAGCCTTCCCGTATGTGGAGACCCCCGACCAGCTGACCACCATCAACGAGGTCAAGGCGGACATGGAGCGGGAAATCCCCATGGACCGGCTCGTTTCCGGCGACGTTGGCTACGGCAAAACCGAGATCGCAGTCCGCGCCGCTTTCAAAGCTGTCCAGGACGGCAAGCAGGTGGCAGTCCTGGTGCCCACCACGCTGTTGGCCCAGCAGCACTACGAAACTTTCACCGAGCGTTTCTCCGGATTCCCGCTGCGGGTGAAACCCCTTTCGCGGTTCCAAAGCGGCAAGGAAGCAAAAGAAACCGCCGACGGCGTTAAAAGCGGTGCCGTCGATGTTGTGATCGGTACGCACCGGCTTCTGTCCAAGGACTTTGAGTTCAAGGACCTGGGGTTGGTGATCGTGGATGAAGAGCAGCGCTTCGGTGTGGAACACAAGGAAGCACTGAAGAAGATGCGCACCAACGTGGACGTGCTGGCCATGAGCGCCACGCCGATTCCGCGTACCTTGGAAATGTCCTTGACGGGCATCCGTGAGACGTCCACCCTGGCAACCCCGCCGGAGGAACGCCACCCCGTACTCACCTATGTGGGCCCCTTCACGAACAAGCAGACATCAGCGGCCATCCGCCGCGAGCTGATGCGTGAAGGGCAAGTGTTCTTCGTGCATAACCGCGTGTCCTCGATTGAACGAATTGCAGCGCAGATCCGCGAGCTGGTCCCCGAGGCCAGGGTGGAAGTGGCGCACGGGCAGATGTCCGAGAGCCGCCTCGAGAAGATCATTGTGGACTTCTGGGAGAAACGGTTCGACGTCCTGGTCTGCACCACCATCATTGAGACCGGGCTGGACATCTCCAACGCCAACACCCTGATTGTTGACGGCGCCGACAAGTACGGACTTTCGCAGCTCCACCAGCTCCGTGGCCGCGTTGGTCGTGGCCGTGAACGTGCCTACGCCTATTTCCTCTATCCCTCGGAAAAGCCCCTGGGCGAGGTAGCCCTGGAGCGGCTCAAGGCTGTGGCGGCGCACAACGAGCTCGGCGCCGGCATGCAGCTGGCTATGAAAGACCTCGAAATCCGTGGTGCCGGCAACCTGCTGGGCGGTGAGCAGTCCGGACATATCCAGGGAGTGGGCTTCGACCTTTACATCCGGCTCGTGGGCGAGGCTGTTGCCGAGTACCGCGGCGAGGCCGAGGAAAAGGCAGCCGAGATGAAGATCGAGCTGCCCGTCAACGCCCACTTGCCGCATGATTATGTGCCGGGTGAGAGGTTGCGCCTGGAGGCCTACCGAAAGCTGGCCGCGGCGGTGACCACCGAGGTCATTGATGAGGTCCTCGCCGAACTCGTGGACCGCTACGGTGAGCCGCCGCTGCCCGCACAGAACCTCATCGCCGTTGCGCGCTTCCGGGTGGGGGCCCGCGAGGCCGGCCTGTCCGACGTCGCGCTCCAAGGCAACTTCATCCGCTTCTCGCCGGCGCAATTGCCCGAATCCAAAACCATGCGCCTGAACCGCATGTACCCGGGTTCCCAGGTCAAGCCTGCGTTGGATGCTGTGCTGATCCCCAAGCCCAAAACGGCCAGGATCGGTGGCCGTGATCTGCAGGACGCCGAGATCCTCCAGTGGGCCAACAACGTGATCGAAGCGATCTTCTCAGATGTACCCGTAAAGGCAGGCTGAGCGAATGATGGGAGGACACCACGCCGCGTCGGGAGCCGCGGCGTGGATTGCCATTGCCTCGACCGGCCCCTACGCCTTGGGCTGGTATCCGCTGGACTCCACCGGCATCCTGATCGGAGCCATGGCGACGGCGGGCACCGCCTTGGTGTGCGACTGGGACCACCGGCACAGCACCATTGCGAATTCGCTGCCGCCGCTTTCGAATGTCATTGCAGTGGGAATCGAGAAAGCCAGCGGAGGGCACCGGCAAGGCACACACTCGCTGTTGGGAGCCTCGGCCTTTGTAGTGCTGGCAGCCATGGCAGCTCAATTTCAGATGATCACACCGGCAGGGAAGCTCTCTGTTGGCGCTGGTTTGCTGTGTATGTTCATGATCAACCTGGCAGCTAAGGCTTTGAACCTGTTTCCGAAGTCCGGCTGGATCACCAACTGGCTGTTCGCTGTGCTGATGGCTGGCCTGGTTACCTGGTTTGCACCGGATCAATGGGGTTGGTTGCCGCTGTCAATGCTGACGGGCGTCGTGGTCCACATTGTGGGGGACATGATTACGGTCGGCGGTGTGCCTTTGCTGTGGCCAATCGTGATCAAGCCACCTAAATTCCTGCGGAAATCGCTGATCAGTGGCATCTGGCGGGCCAACGGTGCTTTCTCCATTCCCTTGCTGGGC
Source organism: Paenarthrobacter sp. 2TAF44 (assembly GCF_052114885.1). Classification (NCBI taxonomy): domain Bacteria; kingdom Bacillati; phylum Actinomycetota; class Actinomycetes; order Micrococcales; family Micrococcaceae; genus Paenarthrobacter; species Paenarthrobacter sp. 2TAF44. Next base: position 184,135 of record NZ_JBFRFP010000005.1, read on the forward strand.
AAGGCAGGCTCCCGGCGGGAGTGGCTGGTCCTGATACCCGTCAGTGGATACGCCATGGTGGGAATGGGGGCAGCGGGTTGGGCTCTGGCCCAGCAACATTGGCCCGGAGTGCTTGCGGCATTCGGCGGTGTGATCCAGGCCCCTTGATCGGGATGCCAAGTTGGCGTCATGTCTCGCGGCCTGTGCCCACTCCCTTTACGAGAAAACGAACTTTTGCGTTTTCACGTATACGGAGGTTCAGATGGCTGTGCTCCACTCACGCAGTATGCACGTCGGCAGCAGGGGAAGCCTTCGGGCACTGCGACATGTGGATTCTCTGCGTCGCTCCCTGGTTGATCTTGAAGTCATAATTCCGGCCTACAATGAGGCCGGACGGATTCCCAATACCCTGCTGCAAGCCGTCGATTTCCTGGCAAGTCAGCCCTGGTCGTCTCGAATCGTGGTGGTGGATAACGCCAGCGTTGACGAGACCGGGGCTGTAGTCCGCCGTATTTCGCGCGAGACAGGAAGCCGTGAGACCGGGAGCACCGTCCCGATTTCCGTGATCGGGTGTTCCCGTCGCGGCAAGGGGGCAGCTGTCCGCCGGGGCCTCCTCAGCGGTACGTCACGTTTCACCGGATTCTTTGATGCCGATCTGGCCACACCCTTGGATACGCTGACTGCTGCCATGTCCCACCTCGAAGAGGGTGCTGCAGCAGTTATTGCCTCGCGCCACGCGCCGGGTTCCACCCTGGTTCGTCCGCAACAACTGGGACGCCGCGTCGGCGGTACTGCTTTCCGCGCACTAACTAAGTCCAAAGTGAAGGGCATCTTCGATACCCAGTGCGGCTTCAAATTTTTTGAGCGGTCCTCGCTGACGGCTGCCATGGTCCAATGCCGCGCGACGGGATTCGCCTTTGATGTGGAGCTGCTTCTGAGGCTGCAACACCAAGGGGCCCGAATCATCGAACTGCCTGTCGCCTGGACTGACGGAGAATCGTCAACCTTCCGGCCATTCCACGACGGAATCGCCAGTTTTGCCTCCGTGCTTCAACTAGAGAAATCGATCCTATGACCAGTGCTTTCCCAATGTCGCCGACACATCTTGCTGGAAAGCACGTACTTATCCTGAACTGGCGTGACGTCGGCCATTCACAGGCCGGGGGCGCCGAGCAATATATGCACGAGATTTCCCGCAGGTGGATAGAGGCCGGGGCTGAAGTCACGTGGTTTACCGGACGTGAAGCGAACCAGGCTGCGGAGGACGTCATCGACGGCATCCGGATACTTCGCGCTGGCGGTCCCTTGGCAATCTATGCCCACGCCGCGCTCAAGCTCGTGCGAACAGGCAGTCTTTACGATGCTGTGGTGGATTGCCAGAACGGAATCCCGTTCTTCTCGCCGCTCTTCATGCCGGGCAGGACGCCGATCATTCAACTGATCCATCACGTTCACCAAGAGCAATTCAGCAGCAGGTTCTCTCCGCCCTTGGCTGCCCTCGGTCGTTTCCTGGAAAGCCGCGGCGCAAAAGCTGTCTATGGCCAGCGTGCCATTGTTGCCGTATCACCCTCCACACGGTTGGAACTTCGCAGGCTCGGGTTTTCCGGTCCTATACACGTAGTACCCAATGGCACCATCGACGTCCCGGCCGAGGTTGGGCCCAGGGCGCCTGAGCCCACCATTACGGTGGTCAGCCGCTTGGTGCCGCACAAACGACTGGACTTGCTGCTGGGCCAGATTGCCGTTGCAGCCTCCCGTATCCCTAATCTGCGCCTGGAAATCGTGGGCGATGGGCCCGAAAGGGGCCGCCTTCAGCAACTCGCGATGGACCTGGGGCTGAGCCACGTTGTGACTTTCCACGGCTATCAGCCCAACGAGGTCCGCAACAGGCTGCTGAACCGGGCATGGCTTACTACTTCCACGTCGGCGTCCGAGGGCTGGGGATGTTCAGTCATCGAGGCAGCGGCTTGGGGCGTTCCCTGCCTTGCATTGCGTGTTCCAGGCATCCGCGATTCCGTAGTGGACGGCAGCACAGGATGGTTGGTGGATACAGCCAAGGAATTCGGGAGCGCCATGGTTGCCGCCTTGGAGGCGTTGGCTGCCCATGAGGCATCGCAGGAGTTCTCTGCACAATGCCAGGAGTGGGCACGTTGCTTTACGTGGGAGCGGAGTTCGGCGCTTCTGGCTGGTGTTGTCCTTGAAGAGACGCAAAGCCTGGAAGCCACCGGTGGACGCAGTTCCCGCTCCGATATGTCCACACTGGTTCGTTTCGAACTACCGCCAGGCACCGATCTCCGGGCCATACTGCGTCCCACCGATGAAGTGTGGGAGGGCGACGGCCAAGCCTCGGTACTGATGAAAGGCCGCGATGAGTTCGAAGCCTTCGCGGTTTTGAAGCAGATCGGAGTTGACTCGGCAGAGTTGCAACCGGCCGGACGAAGCGTCCTGCTGGCCGGACCCGCAAGCGCTGCTTCGCCTGCCCACGCCGTTGATGGCCTGTAGGGCGCATACGGCCGGAATCGGCCAGGAGTGTGGACATGGCTGACACTTTGCTTCAAACGGATCAGGAAACCAAGCCCGGTGGTGTGGAAAGTCTGCCGGGACGGAGAAACAAAGTAGGTGAGAACAGCAAAGTAGGGGAGAACAGCGTCTTCCTGGCGATGTCGGCCGGTGTAGTGGGTGCAGTCAGTTACGCCTGCAGTTTACTCATGGCCAACATGCTGCCAACCAGCGACTACACGCATTTTGCGTCGGCCGCGATGCTGATGGGAATCGTGGGGATTGTCGCATCAGCGCTGGTACCTCTTCCCTTGTCCCATGTAGTCGCGGTCAATCCTGAAGGCTCCGAGGAACGCAAGGATGGCCTGGCCTTCTCGGTTTTTGTGTCATGCCTGGCGGGAGCAGCGGCAGCCGTAGTGACAGGAATGGTGACTCTGGCCTTTGCCACACCAGCGCTGGCTGGAGCTGTAGCGCTGGGTTCGCTGGCCATCTTCATCGTGACGGCACCCTCGGGCTGGTTGCAGGGTGAATTGCGTTTCACTTGGGTTGCCCTGACAAACATCGGCGAAGTTGTCCTCAGGCTCGGGTTCAGTGTGTTGGTGATCTTCCTGGCCTGGGGTGCCGGGGGAGCGGTCCTCGGATTTGCTGTGGGTTCAGTAGCTCCACTTGCCGTGCCACTTTCCTTCTACCGGGACCTGCATTGGCGTCCGCGTGTGCTTCTGGACAAATGGCGGTGGGCGGAGACCATCGAGATCGCATCGGTGCTGTGCGTAGTTTCGGTACTGGTTGGCCTGGATGTTGTGGTGGTTGGATTTCTGGACGAAGGATCCTCCGCTGCAGCCGGATTCCAAGCTTTGGCGTCAGTTGCCAAGGGGCCGGTGTATGTAGCGGCTGGTACTGCCTTGGTGGTTTTCCCCTTGCTACGCACCCCAGGCGCGGACGTGCGCAAGATCCTTGGAGCCGCCTTCACCTCCTTTGGGCAATTGGCGGTAGTGGCCTTCGTCATTATCGCGACGGCACCGCACGCGCTGGCCGGGCTGATTGTGCCCCAGAAGTATCACGGCTCCCTGGAGCTGCTGCCATGGTTGGCGGTAGCTGGCCTTGGCTACGCGGTGCTGATGGTACTGTCCACCATCCTTCTCGCGGTGAGGGCGTACCGGCGATGCCAGGTAGGCCTTGCCGTCGCTTGCCTTCTGGTGGTGGGTGGGTTGTGGGCTGGCTGGTGTCTGAATGCTGTTGCCGGCATGGCAGTGGGCTCAGCGGCGGGTTCCGTGCTGGCCTCCGTGGTTCTGGCCCTTATAGCTCGTCCCGTTCTTGCCGCCGCCAAGCGTCCGGGAGGCGTGGCCTGGCGGTGGTTTGCCTACCCAGCCGGACTGGCTGTCGTGCTGGGCGTGGCCAGCCAGTTTCAACCATTGCTGTGGTTGCTCCTGGCGTCCGGCGCGGGCTCTGCCATACTGGCGCATCAGCGCGGTCTGTTGCCCGGCTGGAGCAAGGTTGCGCGGCGCGTTCAGAGACTCACGGGCATCTGGATGCCGTTCTTCGCCGTTGTTGCCGGAGCCTTCTGCGTTCGTGCCCTTGGTCTTGAACGGGGCTTCGAGCTCTGGGTGGATGAGTTGCTGTACGTGCGTTTAGGCGAGTCTGTCAGTACCGGCCACTTTCCCACGCTCCCTGACGGGCCCTTCTTCCTCCACCCGCCCGGCTATTTCATCCTTGAAGCCGGCATCATCAGGCTGTTTAACGTCTCCGGCGAAATTGTGGATGTCGTACTGCACTTGCGATGGCTCAACGCCGCGCTCGGAGCACTGACAGTGGGTTTGGGGTTCCTCCTTGTCAAAAGGCTCACCAGTGCCGCGCCCGCGTGGCTCTGCGCTGTGCTACTTGCGTTCGAGCCTTTCATTCTGCGTAACAACAGCCATGCTTTCCTCGAGACCTCGGCCATGGCCGCTGTGCTTGCAGGGTTTTTGATATTGCTGCGAACGCCGAAGCGGGCAAAGGAACCTGTCCCTTTCCTGCGATTGGCGCTAGCGGGATTGCTTCTGGGATACGGAGTTCTGTGCAAGGACTTCTTCATCATCTGCACCTTCGTTCCGGTGCTGGTTGCTGTGTTGTGGAAGCAGACCCTGCCCTGGCAAAAAGCTGCGGTGGTGGCGGCGGTGGCTGCCATTCCCTATGCCGCTTACCTCGCCGTGGTAGCGCTGCGGGGACAAATGCCGGATTGGGTGTGGGCCAAAAGCAATGGGCTGCTCCGGATGTCCGGGGTTGAGAAGAACACGGGTTTCACGGCGGAAGGCTCGCCGAGCATCGTGTCACGGTTGATCGAGCAGAGCGGTCACTTTGGCACCAGTTATATTCTCCTGGCACTGTGTCCCGTAGTGAGCCTCCTCTTGTGCTTCAGCCTTCATGCAGGGCGGCGGTTTGTTGGACTGGCGGGGCTGGCTCTGGGTGTCGCGGGCGCCTACAGCGCCATCTTCGGCACCTTCGAAGAGCAATATGGGTATGGCGTCATGGTGGCAGGGGTCCTGTGCTCAGTGCTGGCCGTGGTGGAGCTCATTGAGAGATATCCGAAGGGTCGAAGGGCCCTCGCGGCGATGTCCATCTGCTTCATTGCTTTGGCGGTGCTCCTTGGGGTGCGCACGGCACTCACTGTGGACAATGGCTTTGCCAGTGCGAGGCAGTGGGTCAAAGCGAACCTCCCGACTGATGCGCGCGTCAGCGTCACCAACAGCACTGCGGAGTTGGCATTCAGGGATGACGCCAGGTTCGGAATCTGGCCATCAGCACCCTTGATGAAAGAGCATGGCGTCAATTACATCCTGACCCAGTCGCTGCCCACCAGCCAGGGATACGGCTACGCGAATCCCACGATGCTCGCCTGGCTAAAGGAGCACGCAACTCCTGTTTTCACTTCCGAGGGACCCACCAATGGTGATACGACGCTCTGGTTCGTGCGGGAAGCGGATCTGGACGTTGCGGCATCGGCGAATATCGGGTTCCCGTCCAAAGACCATGGCACAGAACGGTAAAGATCATGAGGGTTTTACATCTCGGGTTCGAAGACCCAGGCATGCCCGGCGCCGGTGGGGGATCAGTGAGGACACACGAGGTCGATCGTCGGCTGGTTGCCAACGGCTTCCGAATGACGGTCCTGACCACCAGATACCCCGGGTGGTCTGTACGTGTGCAGGACGGCGTTCACTACGTGCCGATCGGAATAGGCCAGGGGCGGAACAGATTAGCCCGGCTCCTGGGCTACGTGCTGATGCTGCCCTTTGAGGTTCGACGGCGTCGCGGAGCCGCTGATCTGGTGGTGGAGGACTTTTTCGCGCCGTTTTCCAGCATGGCTGCGCCGCTCTGGACAAAGCGCCCCACAGTTGGCCTGGTCCAGTGGCTGCATGCGCGAGAGAAAGCACGTGAATATGGGTTGCCCTTGCATTGGGTGGAACAGTGGGGTGTTAGGCGTTACCGGCGGATGATCGCAGTGTCGCAGGGCATCGCTGACCGCTTGACGGCCATGAACCCCCACGTTCGTGTGGAGGTGATCGGTAATGGTGTGGATCCCGCAGCCTGGAAACCCGAACCCAAACCCGGACAGGACATCCTATGCATTGGGCGTTTGGAGTTCGGTGGCAAAGGTCTCGATTTGCTGCTGGCAGCATGGGAAGAATGTGCGGGCCGCGTGGATGGCCAGCTCCTGATTGCAGGTGCTGGCCCTGATGAAGGAAAGCTGCGCGCCGTCATTGAAGAGAGGGGCCTTTCCAGCCGGGTACGGCTCCTTGGGTGGCTCTCCGGGGAGCAGAAATTTCAAGCAATGAGTGATGCGCGGCTTGTGGTTGTTCCCTCCAGGCAGGAGACCTTTGGGTTGGTGGCCATCGAGTCATTGGCTGTTGGAACTCCGGTCATTGCCTTCGATATCCCGTGCTTGAGGGAGATTGTCCCCGACGCCGCCGGCTGGTTGGTTCCGGCGTTCGACGTCGACGCCCTTGCTGCCGAGATAACGCGCAGATACCCGCAGGATGGACTGATGGAGGTGGGGGCCCAAGGCAGGGCGTTTGCTTCAGGCTTCAATTGGGACCGGCTCGCCGAAATGCAGGCCACATCCTTTCGTAATGCAGTTGCTGAAGCAGCTCCAACCGGGCCTCATCCACAGGAAGGGCCTCCGCATGGCAATTGAATCAAAAATCGAACGATCCTTGGCAGGCGACGCTCCCTGGCTGTTCCTGTCGCCCCACCTTGATGACGCGGTTTTGTCCTGTGGTGCGCTTATCGAGGCGCAGGCGCAGGAACGGGAGATCATCGTGGCAACTGTGTTCACGGAAGCCTCCCCTGCACCGCACACCCGGGCCGCCCGCTCTTTCGTGCGTCAGTCCATGCTTGAGGATGGGGTGCAACTATTCGAGGCCCGCAAAGCAGAGGACAAGGCTGTCCTTGCTGCCATGGGCGTACAGCTCATACATCTGGGTGCCGTGGATGCCTTGTTCCGTCGTCGCCAGTTACCGCGGCTCGCCAAAGGCGCGTGGAACAAGCTCCTGCCGGAACTGACACACCGCTACTCGACGTATCGATTCGACATCGCGCTCGGACGGATAGCACGGGGAGATAAAACGCTCATCCGGCAACTCCAGGACGATGTTGCCGAGCTAATGGCCGTGACCAAGGCCGAACTGCTCTTCGTTCCTGTAGGTGTGGGTAGCCATGTTGACCACCTCATCACCCGCAAGGCCGGGGAAGGCCACCCTGAAAACCTGGTCCTTTATTCGGACTTTCCCTACGATTTGGTCTCGCCGCCGGATACGGCAGGGTTAGCGCGCCTTGGGTACCAACCGTGGATTTGGGAAGAAGGCTTGTCATCCAAGCACCCGCGGATCAGGCAGTACTCCACACAAGCGGATGGGTTGTTCCCCAGCGGTGTAATTCCCATCAAAGCGGAAACCTACTTTGTCCCGCATCCTTCCCGAAGCTCAAGCAGTTAAGCCCGCCCCAAAAGCAATGGCCCAGGCGTTAGCCCGGGCCATTGAAAAACTGCGTGAACGTTTAGCTTTCGCCAGCTGAGTCCGAGCGGCCAAGGATGGTCTGGGGAATCCAGAATGCGAGGGCGAACAGGCCCAGGCAGACGGCCATCGGCCACGGGTTATCCAGGCTGAGGAAGGACAGGGAGTAGATAGCCCCCAGGAAGAGCACGATCATGACCACGAACAGGACAATGCTTGTGCCGAGGTTGTTCTCTTTTTCAATGGGAGCGCTTGTTGCGTTCTTGGACATTCATTCCTCCTCGGCCCCGCAGGGCTCAAAATCTGTGGCGGTTGCGGATGCCTCAGTAATCCGATGAACCCTGTTCACCTTTGACAATGGCTATTCCGGAACTCGCTCCGATACGTGTTGCACCAGCAGCAATCATAGCCTGTGCGTCAGCCAGGGACCGCACTCCGCCTGACGCTTTGACCCCAACATCAGGTCCGACGGTCTTGCGCATCAAGACAACGTCTTCAAGGGTTGCTCCGCCGCCGTTGAAACCAGTGGAGGTCTTGACGAAGTCAGCCCCTGCCTCCACGGCGGCTTCGCAGGCAATGACCTTCTGTTCATCGGTCAGCATGGACGTCTCGATGATGACCTTAAGGATCGCTTCGCCGGCGTGGACAGCTTCGGCGACGGCGGTGATGTCATCCACCAAGGCACCCTTGTCATTCGCGCGGGCGGCCGCCATGTTGATCACCATGTCGATCTCATCGGCGCCATCCAACACTGCACCGCGGGCTTCGAATGCCTTGACGTCACTGGGTGTGGCGCCCAGCGGGAACCCAATAACGGAGCAGGTCAAGACTCCGGATCCTTTGAGGGCCTTGGTGACGGTCTTGACCCAAATCGGATTGACGCAGACGGACTTGAATTTGTACTCGACGGCCTCGGCGCAAACCTTCAAAACCTCGGCCTCGCTGGCCTCCGGCTTCAACAGTGTGTGGTCGATGTACGAGGCGATGCTTGCAGGCGCGACGGCTTCGTTGCTCATGGGATCCTTCCGTGCCGGGCGTGGCCGGCCCGATGGCCGCAGGGTTGTCACTGCCCGTCAAAGGACCATCTTGCCATATGGTCCGGATGCCGGTTGGGGTTGTCCACAATGGCAACAGAAGCCGCAGTCAGGCCGCCAGCGCGGCACTCTGGTCGCTGCCCCATGCGCCTAACAGCATCCCCGAGGCGCACAGCATCGCGGAGGATTCGGCAGAAAGGAGAAGACCCAGTCGGAGGCCGTCGCAGGAAGCCGCGTCGCCAATCGCCCAAATGCCGGGGACGGAGGTGGTGAGATCGCGCCCTACTGCGATCCCGCCGTCGGAGGCAATCAGGAGACCTGCGCTTTCGGCAAGCTCGCTGCGCGCGATACGTTCCTCGGCGAGGACCACGAGGTCGCCGTTCATGCTGCTGCCGTCTTCGAACAGGATGCCGGTCGCCGCCGACGTGGAACCTGAGGTGGAACGAACGACGGCGGCTGGCCGGAGGGTGGTGCGGACGGGACGGACACCGCGGGCCCGGAGCACGGCTTCTGCCTGGCCCGCTGCGGGACCATTGCCCACGAGGATTCCCAGCGGGCGCCGGCCGACGATCCTGGTGACGTCCTTGATTGCTTCACCGATGTCCGCGGCGTCGTCGATGGTGGAGTAGCTCAGACCGTCTTCGGCCCCGGCGACCGGCGGAAGGCTTGGAGCTGAACCCGTGGCGATCACGAGTTGGTCGTAGGAGAACTCCATGCCGTCCACGGTGGTGACGATCTTTGCTGCGGCGTCGATGAAGCTTGCCGGCTGCCCGAACCGGACCGAGACCTGCGGCAGTTCTGCCAGTTTCAGGAGCGCCTCGGGGCATTCGTCGCGATTGCTGAGCACGGTGACGGTGCCATCGAAGGGGCGTTGCCGGGAACCTGAACCGCTGCCGGCCAGCCGCCGCACCAAAGCCTGGGCTGCGGGACCTGCGCCTGCAATGACGATGTGAACGGGTGTGGAGGACATGTTTGGCCCTTTCGCTGGCGTGACCTGTTGATCATCAGCGTAGGGTGCCGGTTTTTCGCGGGTGTTTCCCCCTTGTTGCCATCTTTTGCAGATCGGTAGCGCGCTGTTTACCAGCCGGTAATAACGTGGATCACAGCGGAGTTAGCGATCACAGTGGAGTTCAGTACCGTGACAGCAACTCCCGCAAACCGTTGGCGGCGAAGGAAGCGACGGCCTCCGCCCGGTCAACGAAGCCGTGCGCACCCACTGGCTCCACAGAGGCCAGAAGCCCAGCCGCGTCGGCCAGGCTCATGGTCAGCTCGGCGGTCAGGCTTCCCGCCGGCAACCCGTCCACTTGCAATACTGCCTGGCGCGAGTCGGTCCAGGCATCCGGACCGGGATCGTCCCGCAAGGTGCGGGTCAGGGACACGTCCTGCCACCCGCCGTCGAGCCTGATCCGGGCACGGTACGTGACGTCGTGGCCTTCTGTTTCAACGCGTCCATCCGAGAAAAAGACGCGACCGCCGAAGAGCGGGTGCTCCAGGAATCCGGTGAACTGTGGGGGCACAGTGGACCCGGCCGTGGGCAGCATGACGGTTGCCTTGAACGTCAGGGGTGAGCCGTCCAAGTCTCCGCGTAAGGTGTCGTTGAAACGGACACCCGCAGCCGGTTCTGTCATGGCGGTGCAACTGGCATCTTTCGGGACGCCGGCCGTCGTCATCGTGTCCACGTACGCCCGGGCGTCCCGGTATCCCATGCCGATCAGGGTATCGGCGTCGATCCTTCCCAGATAGAACTCGGGATCCAGCGGCAGCGGATGCTCAGGACGCACCACGTGCAGCACAAACTCGCGTCCAGCCGCGCTCGCAGCCTCGAAATCAGCGAGAAGGGCTCCCATGGCGCTCATTTCGATCATGTGGACGTACTGCTCCAGGGGTCCGTCACCCCAATAGGGCGAGTTGCCGATGCACCAAATCAGCCACACTTCCTCCGCTCCCCGACGCAGGGCTTCGGCTACATTGGCGTCGCGCATCCAGACGGCGTCCGTCCAGATCTTTCCATCCCGGCGCAACGGTGTCAGGAAGATCGGCAGTGACATTCCAGCGGCCATAAGCTCCGCGTCAATGGCGGTGGCATCGATGGCGTGGCAGCGCTTTTCGGTGAATTCCACGACGTTGAAGGAACCTTCGACGGCGCCCGGTTCCGCAGCGCGGCCCCGGATAGTCGCATCATTGATCCCGAGTGCGGGAAAGACCTTGTTCAGGATGCCGTCCGCGTCCCCAATAGCTGGCAGCGCCCACGGGCCCTTGAGGTAGTCACCGATCGGCAGCGCCGAGCCGAAGTCCTTCACGTTCACGCTGGACCAGCGGGTGCACATTTCTTCCGGCGACACCCCGGACAGCAGCATCCCCGCCGTCAGGATCCCGCCGGAGCTGCCGTCAACATGCTGGAACTCCAGGCCTTCTTCGGCGAGCGCCCGCATGACGCCGGCCTGCCAGGCCACCCGCATCCCGCCACCGGCGAGCACCAGTGACCTTTTCACAGTCCGGTTCCTCCGGCCATGCCCCCACTGATCCTGCGCCAATAGACGAACAGGAGCACCGCCGTCGCGAGGTCAAAGAAAGCCACCAGCAGCGCGACGGGTGAGAAGACGCCGTTCAGTACCCCGATTCCGACGGCGCCGAATGCCCCGGCTTTCTGTACTCCGGACCAGAGCACCACTTCGGGGGAGGGCGCCGCGTTAAGCAGGGTGTGGAGGAGCAGTCCGCCAACCACCACCATGAACATGCCCACTGTGCCGAACAGTTGCCGCATTCCAGGAGTGGGGTCGGCGCCGATCAAGGGCAATATTTGTCCGCCAAACGGGACCTGCACGGCACCGGTCAGCACCGTGATGATGGCGATCGCTGCGAGGATGGCGCGCAGTGGATCGGCGGTGGTCCAAGCCAGCACGCCGGGGCGTCGCGCTTGATGGTGAGTTTGGTTATGGGGCGTGGGCTGTGCCGGCTGCTGGGCGCTCATGCGAAGGACTCCAGCAGGCGTCCACGGTCCACGAGCAGCCACACCATGGCGGCCCAGGTCAGCGTAGAGACGTAGAAGCGGATGTCGTTCAGCATCATCCAGCGCTTCAGAAGGGTGCGGAGTTCGGCGTCGTCCGCGAAGTCGCCGCCGCGGATGCGCTTGTTGATGGGGATGATGATGCCTTGGCCGACCCAGGTCAGGACGATGATTCCCAGCAGGCAGATGATGGCTGGGATGACACGGATGGTGCCCCACTCGGACCACACCAGGATGCCGCCTGAGATGAACATGATGGGCACCACGACCGTGAAGAACTTGGTTGCTGCGCGCGTGGGGATACCGAAGTGCATGTCGACGTTCTCACGGGCCAGCGAGCGCCATGTGGGGTACAGGAAGAATTTGAGGACCCACATGGTGCCCACATACATCGTGGCGCCGAACAGGAAATAGAGCGCGTTGATGAGCAGTAGCCAGTTCATTGGAGGCTTCCCGGAGTAGCGCGGGGTACGGCGCCGGAGTCTCGTGCTGTGCCCATTGGCGCCGTCCCTGCGATCCTGCTCCGGTCCGGCGGGGTCAGCCATTCCTGGCTCTGGCCCAGGTTCACGACGCTGTCCAGCATGTCGCCTCCGCGAAGGGCTGCTGCGGCGGATTCTGTAGGTGCGGTGAGGAACCAGGCTTCGTAGTGGTCGTCCAGGACCCCGTGGGCTTGTGGCAGCCAGGCGGTGAACACAGGTTTGCTTTCCACCTGCAGGTTCTTCAAAGGCTCGACGCCGGGCGCGTCACCGAGGATGAGGCGCGCCTTGGCCTGTCCTCCGAGGGCGATGTCTCCGGTAGCTTCGAAGTAGATGTCCGATTTCCAGAGCATGTTCCGGAATACGCAGTAGTTCGAGGCAGCAAGCTTCAGCGGCAGGCCAAGTGGGTCGGGACGTTCGATCTCGATGTAGCAACCCAGCCTGCCGTCTTTGTCGTATTGCGCTGACACGGTGGAATCAGTGACCACGAAGTCCAGGTTGGCCTGGTGCTTCGGCATGCCCCAGATTCCCTTGCCACCTTTGACCGATACCTCCGAACTGACGGGCAGGTCCACCACGAACTGCCCCAGCTTGAAGGTTTTTTGGAAGATCAGCGGGAGGATGGGCGGGGCCGGCCTGCTGCCGTGGGTGATGGCGATGGCCAGTGAGTATTCGATGTACTTCCCGATGTCCGTGGACTTGTAATTGACCACGGTGACCACCAGCAGCCCTTTGCCGCCAAGGCTGAAGGGCCTCATCTCGGTACCGGGGAGTGCGGCCGCTGCGGCTTTCTTGTTGATGGGGAAGGCCGCCATGAGCACCGGGGAGTCGTCGGAATTGACCGGCATGACGTACTTGATGCCATCGGCCAGTGCGTGCTGGCCGCGGAGGCGTTCCTGGCGTCGGGGAACCGGCGACGGCATGAGCTTGAGCAGGGGAGTAACCAGTTCGGTAAGTGTTTTCATGACCTTGGCTCCTGGGTTTTGTTGAGCTCCTCCACGATGACCGGGAAGGTGTCCTGCCAGGCATGCTCGCCGAAGAAGACGTCCAGATGTCCGTAGCCGGGGATGAGGTGGAGCGAGTCCTTCCCTGGCCGGTGCTTTTGGAAGAATTCGAAGGTGCGTTGCTGGCTTTCGGGAAGGAAACAGAGGTTGTCCAGCCCGGCGATGAACGCGAACCGCGCATCGGTTTGGGGAGCCTCGGCCACAAAGTTCTCCGGCAGTTCCGGATGGTTTCCGGCAGCCACCATGTGCCCGGCTTTGATGCTGCGGCCCATCTCCTCGAAGAATGTCACCGGGACCTCGGCGAACTCGCCGCTGAGCCATTGGTGAGTGGCGTCGTCGAGGTTTTCGTGGGCCCAGAGCGCCGGGTGGCCACTGCCGTAGGTGAAGCTGACCATCTTGCAGACGATGTTGTCGCACTCCCGATGGGTGGCTTTGACCAGGCCGCGGATGGCCCGCGTGAAGTAGCCCTGCGATTTATAGCCCCATGCCGGGGACAGATAAGGGGTGAAGATCTTGACCACGGGCGTGAGGTAGTCGATCTTAAGCCGCGAGAACACAGGCACCACGGGATGCAGGGACACCGCGTTGGAGACGATGGTGTCCACCTGAGGCAGGAGACCGGCCACGGCGGACATGGTGAACGACGTCGATCCCTGGCAGTGGATGACAGCCTTCATCGTGTCCGCTCCAGTCGCATTCAGCACATGCTCGACGGCGGCAGGGTGGTCGTACACGGCGGCGTCGGCGAGCGTCCAGGACAGGGGATCGAGGTCGATGGACGCCCTCCAGTTCAGCATCCACACGTCCCATCCATCCTCCAGCAGGACGTCCACGATGGTGGTCCGGACCGGAGGCCTGAACAGCTCTGCCCGCACGCCGGAACCATGGACCAGCATGACAGGCCCTTTGGTCACTTCCACGGGCGATGTCACATGGACCAGGCTCAAAGGGGTGTTGTCCCGGGCACGGAACGGGATGACCTCGGTCCGGTGCTCGGCACGGGTGATGATCATGGTGCGGTTCCTTTCCGCGTGATGGTGATGGGTTCTTCAAGCAGCCGCACGGCGGGCAGGCCGGATTCCGGGACCAGCCGCGCGCCGTCGTCGTTCTGTACCAGCTGCCAATCGCGGCAGACTGTGTCCACCACAAGCGGGTAGACAGTGAGGTTGCCGTCAGCGGCGAGGTGGAGGCGGAGGAATCCTTTATGGTCTTCGATGGATTGCCCGGACATTTTCCAGGTAGAGACTTCACCGGTTGGCGTCGCCAGGATGAACAGGGCGAAGGCCTCACTGCCAAGCGCCCAGCCACCCAGATACACCACCGCGAGCGCCAGCAGCAGAATCACGACGTCGGGCCAGCCGGCCGGCCAGGGAAGCAGGATCACGACGGCGGCACTCACCGCAAGGGCGGACAGCTGGTAGAGCGCGCCGCGGGTGAAGACCACGATTCCTGCCTTCGCCAGCCCGAGCGATCGTGCGAGCAGTGCCACGACTCCGAGCAGGAGTGGCATCGCAAGGATCAAGATGACGATGAGGAGCAGGGTGTTTCCGTGGGTCAGGCTGCGGAGGCTGTCCACGAACGATTCCCCGCGGAATGCGCTGAAGACTGTCCAGAGCGTTAGTGCAGCGATGACGTGGACAATGCCCAGGGACAAACCGAAGCCAGGGTTGCGGATGGGAAGCCAGTATTGCGAGAAGGGGTTCGCAAGCCTCGGACCGAGCAACTGGGAGTCGGCCTGATCCGGGTAGAGGGTGGGCATGCGGGTGAAGTGCCGGGTTGGTGCTTCTTCGTGGTCGCCGTGGGGGTTTCCGGGTTGGGTGACGCTGGAGGACATGCCCGGTGCGTTTTCGTGGCAGGGAAGGACGAGGTGATCCGGGAGCCAATGGGCATCTGAAAGATAGGCGCCGCCCAGGCCGCAGGTGATCATTTGCGTTCTCGTTGAGTCCGGTGGGAGGTTTTGGGCGCCCGGTCTGTCAGGGCCCGGTTCCTCCGTCGGCGTTCGTTCCTCGTAGCGGGAATAGTGGTGCAGGTCGCCGGTGAGCCACAGCCGGACGTTTGCGCCCGTGGCCTCGAACAGGCCGGTCTCGGGATTGAACCGACGCCTCAGGTAGTCCTGCTCGAAAAAGTTGACCTGCCTGAACTCATTCGGCCCCGGGTGCTCGGCGTCAACCCAAAAGGGAGCCGCCACGCACAGGATGATGGCGTCCCCTGGTTGGAGTTGGAGTGTGACGTTCCGGTAGAAGTAATCCAGTTGTGGTTCGTCGATGTACTGTCCCAGCTGGCTGTCCAGGCCCAGGAGCCACCAGCCCGGCGTACCGTCCTGTGGTTCATCGGGACCCTGGGTGCCCGATTGTCCGGTGAGCCGCACCGCGAAGTAGCTGCGGGTCTGGATGGTCCGCCAGCCCCCGATGCTTCGTTGCCGGGTGAACATCCGGATGAACGAGGTCAGGCCGTCGTACCAGTCGTGGTTGCCGGGGAGTGCGAGCATGATGGGTGTGGGATTGTGCTTGGTGGGCAGCGCCATCCGGTACGGTCCTGCCATCCGATTCTCGTAGGCAGCTGGTGAGGCGACGGGGTAGACCTCATCACCCCCGAGGACCAGCACGCTTCCGCGGGGGAGCTCATGGCCCTGAACGGTTACCTTGTCCTGGGCGAGCAGCATTGCGACGGAGTAGGTCGCGTCGAAGCCGTCGCCAAGATCTGCGGTGTAATCGAGCCACAGATCAGCGGGGCTCAAGGGCTCGTCGGGCTTTGTGGTGCGGGATGCCTCAAGCTCTCCGGGGTTTGGAAGCCCGCGGCTCGTGACCGGCGGCTGGGCTGGTTGGCCGGGGACCGGGAGTTTATCCAGGCGCAATTGATCGGCAGGGAAGCTCCCCTCAAGTTCCCTCTTGTCACCGAAGTCTGCGAACACAGTGGCTGCCATGACTTTCAATGCCGTCCGTGCCAGCGACATCGGCGAGAGCCAGCGAACCGCTGCCTGGGGAGTGAAGCCCAGGACAGTACGGTGCTTCGCAAGCTCCCAGCTCTTCATCTGCGTGGCCGTCGCAGTGGTCTCCGGACCGGGAACGGGACCCGTTTGAGGCCCCGCCCGTAGACCTCCCACAACTCACCGGCGAACAATTTCATGAAGGACGCCAAACCCGCGGCCGGCGCCGGGCCCTTGGCACGGAACGTGGTCAGTTGCTTGGCGAAGTCCAAGGGGCGGATGTACAGAATGCCGGCACCGAAGACATCCTCCTGGCCTGGCTCCTGCCCGCCTGGCTCCTCAACGTCAACCGCTTCCGACGGCGGAACATGGCCGCGCAGGATCGTGGCGGACAGCGTGGTCGTGTCCTGCCAAATATCCAGCCCGGCCTCGTTATGGATCAGCTTGTACCCGGTGAACGTGAACGGCGTTCCGCCCGGGTCCCGCAGCCACAACCGGTACAGCATGCGCCTGGCCGGCCTGCCGTCGTCGGAAACGTCCTCCACAAAGAGGTTGAACCAACCACGTTCCACCGGCATTCGGCCGCCGAAGTAGTCTGCGAGGATATAGCCCTCGGCCTTGGCAGGGTGGCTCGGATCCTCAACGAACGCGTGCATGTCCTCGGCGGTAATCGTCAGCTCGAACATGATCCTGCGGCTCCGGTCCCTGCCCAGGCTTCGCCCCTTCTCCGGATCACTGAGACCGGGACTGAACCAGCCGTGCATCTGCTCCGTGAAACGCACAGAGGTGGTGGCGTCTGTCGCCGCTGGTTGCTGGTCTTGGGGTCGCGGCAGCCCCAAACCACGGCTCCTTGCTGCCGTCGTGGCGGTTGCGCCGTCTGCGACCGCGCTCGCGGGCCGCTCCTCGGGCGCGCCCTTGCCCTTGGTAGCGTCCGGCGCCAATTCGCGTGGAGCCGAAGCGTCGAGGTCGTTGGCCCGGCTGTCAGCGCCAGCCGAGTCATCACTGGCCAGGTCGTCACTTCCAGCAGCATCGGCGGGGGTAATTCCCCTGTGTCCGGCACTGTGGGCGTTCTCCAGGATGTGACGGCATGCACGTTCGGCAAAAGCGGAAATGGTCAGTGAAGGGTTGGCGCCCACCGGGCCAGGCATGGCTGCCCCATCCATCACGAACAGGTCGGGATAACCGAACACCTCGCCGTAGGAGTCGCACACCGCCTCGCCAGGGTGGCGGCCCGATGGTGCCCCGCCGATGGGGTGCACCGTGATGACACGTTTGGCCCACCACAGCGGGTTGTCTACGAAATCTCCGTCGAGGTCCTTGGCGATCTCGGACATTGTTCCGCGGACGCGTCCGAAGTAGTCCTTGGACGTGGCCATGGTCCATGCAATGGCGAGTCTTCCGTCGCGAAGGGTCATGACGCCGTCGGGGATATCTCGGCCCATCCCCAGCAGCGGCACCGAACTGGAGGAGAGGCGGCCGTCACCCAGCGCAGCGGCGAGGTCGGCGGAGACGTTCGAGCGCCCGGCGTCGAACAGCCTGTCCATCAGCAGTTGGCGGGCAACTTTGGCTGTCCGTTTGACGGTGGTGCTGAGTTGGGCGGTCTCCATGAGCCAGTTCATGAAGGCTGGATACCCGGCGTCCTCCACGTAGTAGCCGCGACCATCGCCGTCGTCGTCGTTGGAATCGGCGATCCTGATCGCGGTGGTGATGACGGGTCCGCGGCTGCCGGTGAGTGTTCGCACTCCGGGTGGGGATCCGTTGGCGGCCGGTGTCTTGGCGTCCATGATGAACGTCAGGAGATCGCCGTTGCCACTGAAACGGGTGCCTATGGCGTCGCTAAGGGCGGGCAGGGAGCTTCGATTGCGCAGGAGCAGGAAGTTGGTGCCGAAGGTGCCGGCGCCAAGGATGAGCCGGCGGCAGTGAATGATCCGCTCCTTGAGGAGCTCGCCTTGACGCTCAGGATCGTGCACCACGTAGCGGACTTCGTAACCTCCCCTGGCAAGTGGCCTGATCCCGCGGACATCGTGGAACGTGCGGATGTCCGCCCCCTGATGAGCGGCCGCCGAAATGTAGTTGTGGTCCAGGGTGTTCTTGGCGCCGGCATTGCAGCCGATATCGCATTCACCGCTGAGCGTGCATGTGGTGCGGACGGTGTTTGGTCCGTGGATGCTGCCGTAGGCGGGAAGGGGGAGTGGCCTGTTGGTTTGTGGTTCCTTGGTGGGGTCCGTGGAAAAGGTGACGGCGATGGGTGGTCTGCTGATAGGTAGGCCAAGGGTTGCGGCGGTCTTCTCCATTGCCATGGTTTTAGGCGTGTCGTCATACGGATAACGGACAGGTTGGAGCATCTCTTCTGCGGCCTTGTAGTACGGATCAAGGTCCGCCCGTGTGAAAGGCCAATTCTCGTAACCGCCGCCGGGAATGGGGGACTCGTTGACGAACCATTTTTCGTCCTTGCGAAGGAGGACGTTGGCGTAGATCAGTGAGCCGCCGCCCAGGCCGCTGGATACCAACCCCTCCGTGCCCCGGAAGGTCCACGCATCGAAGAGCCCGTACAGTCCGCGATCCGGGTCCCAGAAATTCCGGCCCATTTCCGCCGGCGAACGCGCGAAACTGCCGGGCGGATAAGGCTTGCCGCGTTCCATGAGCACCACGGATTGCCCGGCCTCGGCCAAGCGAAGGGCAGCCACCGAACCGCCGAATCCTGAACCGACCACCACGGCGTCAACCTTTTCGATGCCTGGTTCCCCGTGCCGGGCAATGCGGCGTGCCGGATCAGGTGCTGGTTCCGCACCCGTATTGCCACTGTTCCCGGTCCCCAGACGACCCATGGCCGTTCCTCTCAGAGGAAAGCTGACCTGAAGGCAGCCCCGGCGTGACCGGCGGTGCCTCCGGACTATCGCCCTTATGTTCCCACCGGGCCGGGGATCTGTCCATGAGGTGGAGTTATCCGTTGATCCGGCGTTGCTCGCCGACTGTCATGGGAGGATGCGCGTGAAGTTGAGGTCGAAGTCGTGCTCAAGCGGTCCGCCTGGGTAGGTTCCCCGCTCCCATCGGCCCGTGATGGTGTTCCCGTCCTCGCTGATGCGTCCGATGTAGCGTTGCGGCCAATCGGGTCCATCCCGGAAAAGGGTCCACACGTTCTCTTCCAGGGTCATGTCCAGGATGCGGGCGACGCCCCGGGAATCGAAGTAATGCTGCTGAAGTGCGCCGTCTGACCCTGTAGCGCCGATGGTGCAGATGGCATTAGGGAATTCCGGCCTCTCAACAGTGGATCGCTGGATAAGGAAGCCGCCGGCTGGCAGCCATTCGAACGTTGTCCGGCCCACCGCGTCCATGCCGGGGGCAGTGGTCTCCCATTCGCCGACCAGGATGTTGAGTCGCTCCAGCAGTTCGGATGTCATGTGGTCCTCCTGAGATGTGTAGCCCCAGTTTCCGCCGTAGGTGGCCGATTTGGCGAGAGCTGCCCTGGTTGGCGAAGGTTGCCCAGTGACATGATGGGCGAATGAGCCAAGTGACGTGCGATTTGACCATCTCCCTGGACGGCTTCGTTGCTGGTCCCAACCAGCGGATGTCGGAGCCCTTGGGCGACGGCGGAGAGCTTCTGCACCGATGGATGTTTGAAGAGCCCGAAGCCAACGCGGCCCAGGTTGAGGAAATCCTCGCCGCCGGCGCCTTCATCATGGGGCGGAATATGTTTGCGGGACCGGGCCCAGACATGTGGGACAAGGAATGGCGTGGGTGGTGGGGTGAAGAACCGCCATATCACGCGCCGGTTTTCGTCCTGACACACCATCAGCATGAGCCGCTGGAGATGCAGGGCGGCACCACGTTCCATTTCGTGAACGACGGGATCGAATCCGCGCTTGCACAGGCGCGGGAGGCCGCAGGCAGCAAAGACGTGGCCATCGCTGGCGGAGCCCAGACGGCCCGGCAGTACATCCAAGCGGGGTTGATGGATGAGTTGCGGCTCCACATTTCGCCCATGACTCTTGGTGGTGGCGAGCGGTTGCTGGACGGCGTGGGTAGTCTCAAGCTTGAGCCTACGGAAGTGGCCGGCACCAAGCTCGTCACCCACGTTCGGTACCGCCTGCCCCGGTAAACGAACCTACCGGTAAACGAACCTACCCCGCGCGCCTGACCGGGGCCGTGGAGTTACGCACCACCAATTGCGGCATGAGGCGTTCGTCGGCGATGGGGGCGTCCGGATTATTGAGCCGTTCCAGGGCTACTGTGCCGGCGGTCCGACCCAGTTCAACAGCATGCAAGTCCACGGACGTGAGGTCGATGCCATGCAGGTGGGCGGTCCTTGTATTGTCGTAGCCCACAAGGGACAAATCTTCGGGAATGGAGAGTCCCCGTGCGTAGGCGGCCTCACGAACGCCTAGCGCCAACTGGTCGTTGTGGGTGAAAATCGCAGTCGGCCGGTCGGAATTATTCAGCATCTGCGCGGCGGCGCGCTGTCCTGCATCCGGTGTGAAGTCCTCTGCTGCCACCGTCTGCGGTGAGAGCCCGGCGTCGCGCATTGTCTGCTCGTAACTCTGGCGGCGGACGACGTGGCCGTCGTAGACCGGGCCAGAAAGATGGGCGATGCGCGTATGGCCAAGTCCGAGGAGATGCTCAGTTGCCGCTCGTGCGCCCGCAAGGTCATCGGAGTACACGCTGTCCACGCCGTGCACCGGCCGGGTCACACTCACCAGGGGGACGATCCGGGCCATTTCTTGCACTCGTTCATCTGAGTCCAGCAGCGTAGCCGCGATGATAATTCCAACACGGGCCTCAATCAGGGACTCCAGCGCGCCCGGATCCACGCCGTCCACGGACCGCGAAACGCTTAAAATGAGCCGGTTGTTGTCTTGGGGGAGCGCGGTCCGGACGCCGCTGAGGACATCAGCGTAGATCTCGTTGCGGATGTCCAGCAGATAAAGCCCGACGGCGGAACGGTGCTTGCGTGCCAAATCGGCGGCCACGGCGTTTGGCCGGTACCCGAGACGCTTGGCTGCCTCGAAGATGGCCTGCTTTGTCTCGTGGCTGACACCGGGTGCGCCGCGGAAGGCGAAGGACACCAAGGTCCGGGAGACGCCCACTTCGCGCGCGACGTCGCTTTGCGTTGCGGGGCGGTGCTGAGAATCAGGAGCCATAGTTCATCCTCCCACGGGGAAAAGAATGAAAATTTGTCATTTGTTAGATTGACCTTACATTTAAGCCTTTCGCGCGTTAGTCTGTACTTCAGGGCAGGCGACTATGGCCTGCAACACACCGACAAAGGAGTCCTGATGTCTGCTACGCAAACGCAGAGCAAAGGAACCGGCAATGCTGCCCTTCCTCCGCTAACCAATGGCCCGCATCGTAAGCGACTGGGCCTTGTTGCCCTGGTTGCTACGTTCGGGGGCCTGCTGTTCGGCTACGACACTGGTGTCATCAATGGCGCGCTGAGGCCAATGACAGCCGACCTCGCACTGACACCGCTGACGGAAGGGATCGTCACCAGTTCACTGTTGTTTGGGGCAGCTGCCGGAGCAGTCGGCGGCGGGCGCCTCTCGGATAGCTGGGGCCGTAGGAAGACGATCATCCTCCTGGCCGTGCTGTTCCTCATGGGTACGCTGGCCTGTGTGTCGGCGCCAAGCTTCGAGGTAATGGTCATCGGGCGCGTCATCCTGGGCCTGGCCGTTGGCGGTGCTTCCACTGTGGTGCCCGTCTTCCTGGCCGAGCTGGCCCCCTACGAAATCCGTGGTTCCCTGGCTGGGCGGAACGAACTCATGATTGTCATCGGCCAGTTGGCTGCGTTCGTTGTCAACGCCATCATCGGCAATGTCTGGGGCGAAGTCGGCGGAGTCTGGCGCATCATGCTCGCTGTTGCCGCACTGCCCGCCATCGCACTGTTCTTTGGCATGCTGCGGATGCCGGAATCTCCACGCTGGCTCATCTCCAAGGGTAGGAACCCGGAAGCCTTGGCAGTGCTCAAGACCATTCGCTCGGAGGACCGCGCCGAGGCAGAAATGGCAGACGTGAAGCACCTGGCGGACGAAGAAAGGGCGTCGAGGGCTACCTCATGGGGCGCGCTGAAGGACAAGTGGATCCTGCGCATCATTCTTGTAGGCATTGGGCTGGGCGTTGCCCAGCAGCTGACGGGCATCAACTCGATCATGTATTACGGCCAGTCCGTACTCGTTGAGGCGGGATTCACTTCCAATGCCGCGCTCGTCGCCAACATCGCGCCCGGTGTGATCGCCGTCGTCGGCGGTGTCATTGCGCTGACGCTGATGCAGCGCGTCAACCGCCGCACAACGCTGCTCCTGGGTTTCACCCTGACTACGGTTTGCCACTTCCTCATCGGTATCGCGTCGATCGCCCTTCCGGTGGGCAATGCGGCCAGGCCTTTCGTGATCCTGTTCCTGGTGGTGGCGTTCGTGGGATCGATGCAGACATTCCTGAACATTGCTGTGTGGGTGATGCTGTCCGAGATCTTCCCGCTGCACGTCCGCGGCTTCGCCATTGGCCTGTCCGTGTTCTGCCTGTGGATCGTCAACGCCCTGCTGGGTCTCTTCTTCCCCACACTCGTTGCCGGGATGGGGATTACGGGAACGTTCTTCCTGTTTGGTGTTGTGGGCATCTTCGCCTTGGTGTTTATCTACACACAGGTCCCCGAAACCCGTGGACGTACGCTGGAGGCACTCGAAGAGGACGTGACCACTGGCGCCATCTACCTGGTGCACAAGAACTAGTCACTCTTCCAAAAACGCCGGAGGGGAGCGACACTCAACACGTCGTTCCCCTCCGGCGGTTTTTGCGAACCTCTGGTTAGTGCACGACGGCGAAGCTCACCAGGCTTGCCCCCTCACCTTCTGCAAAGAGGGCGAGGGCAGCACTGGAGTCCGCGGGAAAGATTTGGTCGGTGATGGTCGCCCTGCCGTCCTGGGCGAAGACCTCGACGGAACAGCGATCCAGGAAGATCCGAACCCGTATCCGGCCATCTTCCAACGGCACAGCAACGCGATCCACTGACGGAAATGCCTCGTGGAATCCCACGTTGCCGGATTCGGTTCGGTCCAGGCTGAGTTCCCCCGTTGCCGGGCTGTAGGCCAGCACTGTGCGCTCTGAGCCTGCGGAAAAGACACCCGTCGCGGCGTCTCGCTGCGGGTCGGCCCGCAGCACGATGCCGACCCTTCCGGCATGCCCGGGCTCGAACTCGGCATCGATCCTCAGCACGTCCCCGGATAGCTCTTCGGGAAGCCACGTCAGCCCGGGCTCCAGCCGATTCCGGCCCAATGTCAGCTCCGTCCCCTGACCTTCGAAAGGGTCAATGGCCTCCTGTACCAGCACGGGACGCCCGCCGCGGGAAACCAGCTTCACTTCGCGAACCAGCGACATCGCGCTGCGCCAGCCGTCGGAGGGTGTCGCAGCCGCATACTGCCAGTTGTTCATCCAGCCGATCATGAGCCGGCGCCCGCCGGGTACGTTGCTGAAGGACACGGCCGCGTAGTAGTCCCGGCCCCAGTCGAGCCAGCCGTACTCGGCCATCCGGGTGTCATCGGCCTGGAGGCCTTCGGTGACGGTAGTTTCGGAATGGAACGTCACGCCGTCGAACTTTCCAACGAAGTATTGACCGCCGGAGCCGCCGGCGATACCGCCCGGGCTGAGGTTCACCACCAGAACCCACCGGGTGTTGGAGACGTCGCCGTCCACCGGAAGTTCAAACAGGTCCGGGCATTCCCACACGCCTCCGGTGGCGTTCGCCGGGCCGAAGGTGCTGAGGTATTCCCAGGACAGCAGGTCCGGTGAGCTGTACAGCACGACTTCGCGTCGGGCTGCTTCGACGGCGACCATAACCCAGTAGCTGCCGGCGTCGCCGTCGTACCAAAAGACCTTCGGATCCCGGAAGTCCGGGGAGACCCTGTCCAGCACTGGGTTCCCCGAATACTTCGTCCAGGTGGTGCCGTCGTCCGTGCTGTAGGCAAGGGACTGCGCCTGGAGGCCGGCCATGGGCGAGCCGGAGGTGTAAGCACTCGTATAGATGGCCACGAGGGGCGGGTTGTCGCTGGTGCCGAAACCGCTCGTGTTACGGACATCCACCACAGCGGAGCCGGAATAGATGGCTTCTTCATCGTCGCAGGGGATGGCCACGGGCTGCTCTTCCCAATGCAGCAGGTCCACCGAGGTGGCGTGGCCCCAGGACATGTTGCCCCACGTATCGCCCTCCGGGTTGTGCTGGTAGAAGAGGTGGTAGACGCCATTGGAGTAGAGGAGCCCGTTGGGGTCGTTGAGCCAGTTGCGCTGCGCGGAATAGTGCCACTTGGGCCGGTAGCGGCAGTCGAGGTCGGCGGTTGTATTCATGGGAGCATTTCCCTTTCGCATGAGGGGCACGCCGTGTCAGCCCTTGACGCCGCTGGAGGCGATGCTGTTGATGAAGGAGCGCTGGAAGGCGATGAAGAGCACCACCACCGGGACCGTGATGAGGGACGCATAAGCCATGACTTCGCCCCAGGAGACGTTGAGCTGGAAGAAGTATTGGATGCCGATCATGACGGGTCGGAGCTCCTCGGACTGGACCACCATGAGCGGCCACAGGTAGGAGTTCCATGCGGGCAGGAACGTCAAGATCGCCACCGTGGCTGTCGCCGGGCCTGCCAGGGGCATCACCACCAGGCGGTAGATCTTGAACCAGCCAGCGCCGTCAATCCTTGCGGCCTCGTCCAGCTCCTTCGGGATCGACTCAAAGTACTGGTGGTAGAGGTAGATGGAGAACGCATTGGCGATGAAGGGGATGATCTGGACCTGATAGGTGTCCAGCCAGCCCTTGGAGATCTCCAGGCTGAACCCATTGAGCTCAAAGAACGGCAACTGGTTCACCCACCACACCAGCGGCAGCGCCAGGGTCTGGAAGGGCACGATCAGCGTGGCCAGGATCGCCGTGAACACAATGCGCTTGCCGCGGACCTGCATCCGGGACAAAGCGAAGGCGCACAGGCTGTTGATGAAGATGCCCATCACCACCGTCACGGCCGAGACCCCGATGGAGTTGATCAGGAAGCGGGCGGCCGGCACACGGTCAAAGACAGCAGTGTAGTTGTCAAACGAGATGTTGCCGATGGGCAGGAAGGCTGCCACTGAGGACATGTCCCCGAAGATCTGCTGGTCCGGCTTGAGTGAAGACACCACCATGAACAGGAGGGGGAAGGCGGCGACGACGGCAAACAGGATCCGTACAACCATGGTGCCTGCACTGCTGAGACCCTTGGATGTGAGTGTCTCTTTCATGTCAGTCCTTCTCTCGGGTCAGGTAGCGCTGCACTGCGGAGATCAGCAGCACCAGGACGAAGAATACGAGGGAGATGGCCGAGGCATAGGATGTCTCCTGCTGCTTGAAGCCTGAGCGCACCGCCTCGAAAATGATGGTGGTGGTGGAATCGAGCGGCCCGCCCTGGGTCATGACGCTGACCTGGTCGAAGAGCCCGAGTGCTTGGATGGTGATGGTCACCAGGATCAGGGTGCGGGTGTTCTTGAGGCCCGGCCAGGTGACGTAGCGGAACTGGTGCCAGCGGCTTGCCCCGTCCAGCTGGGCTGCCTCGTACAATTCCCCGGAGATGCTCTGCAGGCCCGCGAGCCAGATGATCATGTGGAAGCCGGCGGCCTGCCAGATCGACAGGATGATGATGGCCGGCATGGACGTGGCCGGATCGTTGAGCCAGTCCGGGCCATCGATCAGGCCGAAGCTGGCCGCGGACAGGAACTCGTTGATCAGCCCGTCCTTGCGGTACATGAACAGCCACAGCAGGGACACCACCACCATGGACGTCACCACGGGAAGGAAGTACAGGGTGCGGAAGAAGTTCACGCCGCGGAACTTCTTGTTGATCAGCAGTGCCATCGCCAGGGCAAGGCCGGCCTGGACGGGCACCACCACAACCGCGAAGTAGCTGACGTTCAGCAATGCCCGCCAGAACGTGGGATCCGTGAAGAGCCGGACGAAATTGTCGGCACCGACAAACTCAACAGGTCGCGGTGACACAAGGCGGGCGTTGGTGAAGGCCAGGCCGAAGCCCAGGATCGCGGGGAGGAAGACAAAGAGCAGCAGGAGGGCGGCGGCCGGGGCGATCATTCCCCATCCGGCGATCTGCTCGCGCAGATGGCGTGGCCGGCGATGGGGTTTGCTGGGCGGTGCAGCGGAGGCGGGGGCCGCCAGGCGGCGGCCAGAAGCAGGGGGAATTCGGGTGGTTGTCATGGGGGTTCTCCGTTGACAGTCGGGGGCCGGGAGGTCCGACGACGACGGCAGGTGAGTGCCGCCGTCGCCGTTCCGTTCGGCTCGCCGGCTAGTTCTTGTAGCCGCCGTTGGACTTGATGTTGGCGTCGATCGCCTTGACCGCCTTGTCCAGGGCCGCCTTGGGATCCGCACCGGCCAGAATGTCCTGGACAGCCTTGCCGTATTCGGTGGCGATGAACGGGTAAGCCGGGGTTTCAGGCCGCAATACCGCGTACTCGCGGGAGAACTCCATGAAGATACGGTTGGCACCGCCCTCGGCGAACGCTGGAATCAGGGCGGCGGCTTCATTGGTGGCGGGGATGCCTCCCGTTGCCTTGATGACGGAAGCCACGTTTTCCGGCTTCAAGGAATAGGACAGGTAGTCCATCGCGGCATCCATGTTGTTGCAGCCGCTGGTGACGCCCCACTGCCAGGAAGCTCCGCCGATCTTGGGACCGTTGCCCAGGTCCACGCTGGGCATGACGACGAGCTCATCTCCGAGGGCGGCCCGGGCCTTGTCCCCGGCCCAGGAACCGGTGTAGAGGAGGCCGCTCTTGTTGTTCAGGAAGTCCTGGGTGGAGTCTTTCCCGCTCTTCGTCGCCATGAAGCCCTGATCCGCCAGTCCGCGGAACCATTTGGCCCATTCCACAGCTTTGTCGCCATTAAGGGCTCCGTCAGCCGACTGGTAATCCTGGCGGTTGATCAGGTCTCCGCCGAAGGACTGCAGGAACGGCGAGTACGCATAGGGCAGCCATTCGCCCGTTCCGGCAGTACCCATGTCCAACGGGTAATCCCATTTACCCAGTGCCTTGAGTTTGGTCAACGCGTCCTGGAACTCGTCCTTTGTCCATGGCTTCTCAAGGGTGGCGACCCGGACGCCCGCCGCAGCGAGATCGGATTTGCGGGCAAACATGGACAAGGCGACGTCGCCGTACCCAACCGCATAGGTCTCGCCCTGCCACTTGGCAACGGTGCTGGGGAGGTTCTTGGAAAGGTCCGCGGACAGCTTCAGCGGCGCCAGGTACTTGGCCCATGCCCAGTTGGGAACGTTGGGTCCGTCAATGTCCACGATGCAGGGAAGTTTTCCGGCTGACGCGGCCCCAACGACGGAATCGTTGTAGGACTCCTGCGGGAAAGCCTGCACCTTGATTTGCGCCTTCGCGCCGCTGCTTTTGTTATAGGAGTCCACGATCGCCTGGGTTGCCGCCAGTTCCTCCGGGTTTCCGGCGGCGTGCGTCCACATGGTGATCTCTTTGGGGCTGTCGCTTGTGGACGAGGAGCTGCCCTTGCTGCAGGCGCCCAGGCTGCCGACGAGGGCCGCCGCAGCTATGCTGGTTGCCAGGATCCGTGTGAATCGTGTGTTCATGATTCTCAATCTTTCTGCTGTTTTTGGGTGTGGATGATTGACCCGGGTCCTTCGGGGCGCAGCCGCTGCAACGGCTGCGTCCCTTTCTTTGTGGAATCCGGTGTTGTGACGTCGTGTTTTGACGTGGTCTTTCGCGTGGGTTAGTGGCTTATGTCAGTGGGTGGTGCCACCGAGCCCCGCTCTATGACAGGGCAGATGAGTTTTTTCTGCCCCGGCGGCGTGCCGGGCTTTTCAATGTCGTCCAGAAGCCGGGTAACGGCCCAGCACCCCATCTCGTAGTGCGGAAGGGCAACCGTGGTCAGCCCCGGCCACAACGAGTCTGCGATGAGTTCGAGGTTGTCCATTCCCACCACAGAGAGGTCTTCCGGGATGCGGAGGCCTGCTGCGGAAGCTGATTGGTAGGCGCCCATGGCCATGCGGTCGTTGAAGCAGAACAGGGCAGTGGGGCGATCAGGTAAGGACAGCAGTTGTGCCGCTGCTTGCCTGCCGCCCACAGTGTCCGAGAGCGCAGAGGCGACGAGTCGGGGATCTTCCGGCAGCCCGTTGCGAATGAGGGCGTTTCGGTAGCCCTCCAGCCGTCCGTGCGTGGCCGGGATGTCGTCGATATTGTTGATCATCCCGATCCTCGTATGCCCTGCAGCAGCAAGGATTTCCACTGCACTTTCTGCGGCGGCGATTTCATCCGGGACCACTGAGGAGATTGAACTGTCAGCGGAGGCCGCGTCCAGCAGCACGGTAGGGACTTCGTAGAGTTCTTCCGGAACCGTGACGCCCTGGTGGTACATACGGGCGTAAATGATCCCGTCCACTTGGTGCTGCTGGAGGGTTTGGATCTCGTGTTTCTCAAGATCGTTGTCGAGCCCCGAATTGAGCACCATCAGCAGGTAGCCCCGCTGATAGGCGGTTTCCTGGGCGCCGCGGATCATGGCCCCGGCAAAGGGTGTGGTGGTGATTTGATCACTGACGAGGCCGATGATCTGCGAACGCTGGTTCCGCAGTCCGCTCGCCAGGCGATTGGGGGCGTAGCCCAGGTCCTTGGCCACTGCCCGTACGTGTTCTTGCGTTTTGCGGTTCACGCGATCGCTGGTGGCGTCGTTGAGTGCATGGGACACCGTGGTGATTGAAACGCCGGCAGCCTTCGCCACTTCGCGGATACCTACCCTCGTCGTCATCGACAGTCCTTTGCAAAACGTTTTGGATGTTGTTTGGATCACATTACCTAAAACGTTTTGCAACTGTCAAGCAAAAAAGCACCGCAACGCCCTGGACGTCGCGGTGCTTTCTTGGGGGACGAACCTAAGCCCGCAGCCGGTACCCGCGCTTCACGACGGTTTCTATGAGCTTGCCGTCCGGAAGCGAGGAACGCAGCCGGCTGACGGTCATGTCCAAGGCGTGCACGGAACCGCGGAGGTCCAGGAGATCCGAGAGCGCTTCACGCGACAGCACCGCACCACCAGCGCCGAGCAGGGCCCGGAGCAGCAGGAGCGGGGCTGGCGCAAGATCAATCACTTCGCCGTTGATCCGCAGGCAGCGACCGCGGAGTTCGATGGTGGCGCTCTTGGTTTCCAGGCGGCGCACATGGTTCAGGGACAGGTGCTCGGTCACCAGGCGAATCAGCGCGCCCATGCGGTAGCGGTCGGGAATGAGTGGCGTCAGCCCGGCGTCGACCAGTGGCTGCGCGGTGACGGGCCCGACGGCGGCGACCGTCACGGGCCCCTTGAGCGCTTCAATAAGCTGGCGGTACAGACCCATCTCGTGCGCGGTGCTCCACATTGCGTCCACTGCGGGGGCGCTGGTGAAGGTCAGGACGTCAAGGTTGCCGTTGCACACGGCCTCGATCAGGCGCGGCAGTTTGTCCTCGCCGTCGGGCTTGACCCAACGGTAGGGCGTCACCGTCAAGACGGTGGCACCGGACATCCGGAGGCGCTCCAGCTGGCGCACGTCGGTGTAGCCGTGCAGCTGCACAGCAACGGTCTTGCCCCGGACGCCTTCCGCCAGGAGCATATCCACAAGTGTTGCTGTGGTTTCGTCACTGCTGATGCCGACGTCGGCAAGGCCGGCCGCGCGGACGGCACCGCGGGCCTTGGGTCCCCGAACGAACATGCGGCAGGCTGAGAGTGTTTCCAGGAGTTGCTCGCCGATGCCGAAGGAGTCGGCTGCCTCGCACCAGCGGCGCATGCCGTAGGCCGTGGTGGCGATGCAGATATCAGGCTTCGCGGCAATGATGGTGCGGGTGTCCTCGATGAGGACCATGTCCTCCTGCACGGGCGCGATCTTCAAGGCCGGAGCATGGAGCACGCTCGCACCACGGCGTTCCAGGGCCTCGATGAGGTCCCTGGAACGGCGATGCGAGGTGACGCCGATGCGGAACCCGTCCAGCGGCGCTTCGGTAGCTTCTGAAACGTCCGTGGCGGTTGTGACGTCTTGGATTTCAAAGGCACGTGCAACAGTCATTGATTTACTTTCAGGCTTCAAGGAGCGAAGCCGCGAGTCGGCTCAGTTCAGCGGATGCTTCGGCATGATTACGGTTGGCTTCAGCCACCCGGACCACCTCGCCTATGACCAGCACGGCCGGGTTGCTGCAGCCGGTGGCTGCCGTTTCGATCGTACCCAGATCGGCGATGGTAGTGCGCTGGCCCGGGCGGTAGCCGCGCTCCACCACGGCCATCGGCATGTCGGATTCCATGCCCGCGCGGCGCAGGCCGGCGGCAAGCTGAGGGAGGGTTCCGATGCCCATGAGGACCACGATCGTGCCGCCGAGTCCTGCCAGGTGCGTGTGTTCCTTCTCCGTCAGGGGAGCGTGCCCGGAAACGACCGTGAACATGTGGCTGACCTCGCGGTGCGTTACCGGAATCCCGGCTGCGGCCGGAACGGAGATAGCGCTGGTGACGCCGGAAATCACGCGGACCGGAACGCCGGCGGCAACACAGGCGGCCACTTCTTCGCCGCCGCGGCCGAAGACGTAAGGGTCGCCGCCCTTGAGCCGGACCACATTCTTGCCCAGGAGGGCGGCTTCCACCATGAGTTTCTCAATGTCACGCTGGGTGACTTTGTGGTGCCCGGGCTGCTTTCCGACGTCCACCAACTCGCCGGAAGTGAGGTCGGCCAGCTCCTGGTACGGGGCCAGGCGATCGTAAAACACGACGTCGGCATCGCGCAGGGCGTCCACCGCACCAACCGTGAGGAGATCCAAGGCGCCAGGTCCGCCTCCCACCAGGGTTACATGGCCCTCGATGCCTGGTGCGGGCTCGAAGGCAACCGGAATCCCGGCGCCGCCGCAGCGTTCCACCAACGGCTCCCAGCCCGTGTCGCCGTCGTCCACCACTGCTACCAGGAACGGACGCTCGGGCAGCGGACCGTCGCCGGGTGCGCCGGCAGGCGTGCTGAGACGGAACACCTTGGCCCCGGCAGCCTGGTAGCGGCGAACCGCTTGGCGGGCGGCCTTTTCGGATCCCGTGACGAGGACTTCGCGGCCTGTGAGATCAATGGTGAGCTGCATGGGTACCCCTAGTTCTCTGCGCCGACGCGTTCTGCGCCGACAGTTTCGCGGCGGACCGGGATGGTGGAGGCGATGAGCACGCCGCCCTTTTCCTCGTTCGTCGCGGGGCGGATCTGGCCGCGCTCCGGAACGAAGGAGATGGACTCGTCCTTCTGGTTGGGGGCGTTGACGAAGGAACGGAAACGGCGGAGGCGCTCCGGGTCCTTCAAGGTCTCAGCCCACTCGTCCTCGTAGGTGTCGATGTGCTTGGCCATGGCGGCTTCAAGCTCTTCGGCGATACCCAGGGAGTCGTGTACCACTACTTCCTCGACGTGCTTGATGCCGCCGTCGAGCTCTTCCTGCCAGCGCGCAGTGCGCTGCAGGCGGTCGGCGGTGCGGATGTAGTACATGAGGTAGCGGTCGATGTACTTCAGGAGTGTTTCGTCATCCAGATCCTTGGCGAGCAACTGGGCGTGTGCCGGGGTGGCTCCGCCGTTGCCGCCCACATACAGGTTCCAGCCATCAGCAGTGGCAATGACGCCGACGTCCTTGCCGCGGGCCTCGGCACACTCGCGGGCGCAACCAGAGACACCCATCTTCAGCTTGTGGGGGCTGCGCAGGCCCCGGTACCGCAGTTCCAGGGCGATGGCCATGGCTACGGAATCCTGGACGCCGAAACGGCACCACGTTGATCCGACGCAGGACTTCACCGTGCGCAGGCTCTTGCCGTACGCCTGGCCGGACTCGAAGCCGGCGTCAACCAGTTCCTTCCAGATGTCCGGCAGCTGCTCCAGGCGGGCACCGAACATATCGATGCGCTGGCCACCGGTGATCTTGGTGTACAGGTTGTACTTTTCGGCGACCGCTGCAATGACACCGAGTCCCTTGGGGGTGATTTCACCACCGGCGATACGCGGAACCACCGAGTACGTGCCGTCCTTCTGCATGTTCGCCAAGGCACGGTCGTTGGTGTCCTGCAGGGAACCACGGCCGGCATCCAGGACGTAAGCGGAGTGCTGGCTGGCCAGGATGGAGGCGATGGTCGGCTTGCAGATATCGCAACCGGCACCGGTGCCGTACTTGGCCATGATCTCCTCGAAGGAGGTGAGTTCCAAGACGCGGATGGCATCGAACAACTCCTGGCGGGACAGGCTGATGTGCTCGCAGAGGGCCTTGGAAACCTCGATGCCGGACTTCTTCAGTTCGCCTTCGAGGAGCTTCTTCAACATGGGGACACAGGAACCGCACTGGGTGCCCGCACGCGTGCAGCCCTTGAGCTCGCCGAGTTCCTGGACCGGAGCGTTGCCCTCGCAGGCACCGCAACCGTTGACGGTGTCCCGGATGGTTCCGGCGGACACGTTGTTGCAGGAGCACAGGATTGCATCATCCGGAAGCTCGGTTTCGGGAGCCTCGCCACCACCGGCAGCGCTCAGGAAGGCGCCCGGTTCGGCGGGCAGTTCACGTCCGAGCAACGGGCGAAGGCTCATGTAAGGGGAAGCGTCGCCCACGAAGATGCCGCCCAGGAGGGTCTTGGCATCGTCAGTGGTGACGATCTTCTGGTAGACGCCGCGGGCGGGGTCGGCATAGACGATTTCGAGGGAGTGCTCGGTGCGGGCGAAGGCGTCACCGAAGCTCGCAACATCCACGCCGGACAACTTCAGCTTGGTGGCCGTATCGAATCCCGGGAACGTTGCCTCGCCACCGTGAAGGCGGTCTGCAACGATCTCGGCCATAGTGTTGGCGGGGGCAACGAGGCCCAGGCACATGCCCTCGAAGTTGGCTACTTCACCGATGGCCCAGATACCATCGACCTCTGTGGCGCAGTAGTCGTTGATGACCACGCCGCCACGCTGGCCAAGCGAGAAGAGCTGCTCTTCACCCTCTGCGGCGCGGAAGAGTTCATCCCGGGGCCGTACGCCGATGGCTACGATCACCATATCTGCGTCGATGGTGCGGCCGTCGGCCATGAGGACTCCGGTGACCTGGCCGTCGTCGTCGGACAACACCTCGGAAGGGAAGACGCCGCTGTGCACTTCGAAGCCCTTGGCCTTGATCAGGCGGCCCATCGCCTGGCCGGCGCCTTCATCCAGCTGGGTGGCCATAAGCCACTGCGAGCCGTCGATGACGATCGGGTTGGCGCCCAGCTGCTCCGTGCCGGCCGCGGACTCAAGGCCGAGGAGGCCTCCACCAATCGTGACCGCGTTGACCTTGCGGCCAAGCTTTTCCGTGAGGTCGGCGATGGCCTTGTTAATGGCCCAAACGTCTTCAAGGGTGCGGTACACGTGAGTGAGCTCGTTGCCGGGAATGGGCAGGCGGGCAGCGTTTGAACCAGAAGCGACCACCAGGTGGTCGTATTCGTACTTGTTCCCTGCGGCCGTGAGGACGCTCTTGGCGGCGACATCGATCTTGACGGCGCGCTCGCCGGTCTTCAGCGTCAATGCCTCGTGGTCCCACATGGACGCCTCGCCCAACGTGAGGTCAACGTCCATTTCCGTCAATGCCTTGCTCAACGCAACGCGGTCGTAGGGGAGGTGGGCTTCTTCGGTGAGCACCGTAACCTGCCAGCCTTCAAGACCGCGGTTGTACATTGCGTCGGCGAAACGGTGGGCCGCAGGGCCGCCTCCGACGACAACGATGCGGCGCGGGTTCTCTGTACTTGAAGTGTGTCCGGTCACTGGTGGGCCTTTCGCAGATGTTGCAGACGGATCTCCGCAACTTGTGCTTCCAGCCTAGGGACGGGCAGTTTCGCTTCAGTTTCCCTTTTGTTTCGTGATCTTAACTTCTGCATCACGAACGCATTTCGCGGGGTGTGAGGTCTCTTTTACGCACCGGACACAAATGCGGACCCCCGATGAAACACCCGCGCCCTAGCTTTGAAGAGTGGCCGCAAGCGTGGCCCGGTCCGGGGGAGTGAAGGTGGAAATTGCCAGCGCCCGGACACAGTGAGAGGGGCTGAAATGACCGTAATTCTGGACCGTGCCGACGAACTGACTACTACCGCCGTTGGCGAATGGCACCGTGTGTGCCCGGTGGACGAACTCGAAGTGGCCTGGGGCGAAGCGGCACTCATCGAGGGCCGGCAGGTAGCGTTGTTCCGCATCGCACCCGGCGAAGTCTTCGCCGTCGCACAGCAGGACCCGGCCACCCTGGCCAACGTCATGGCCCGCGGCATTATCGGGTCCCGCGGCAGCCGGCCGACCATTGCGTCGCCGCTGCACAAAGAGGTTTACGACCTCGAAACCGGTGAGTGCTTCACCGATCCGGACCTCAAGCTCGCAACCTTTGCCACCCGCCTTGTGGATGGCTACATCGAGGTCGAACTCTAAGAACCCGCCAGACTCCGGCGGCTACAAGCCCAATGCTTCGCGGACATCCCGAAGGACATCGTCCAGGGATGTCCGCGCTGCTTGGCGGGCAGCTGGAAGCTCTGCTGCCGACTCCACAGCCTGGATGACCTCCAGGTAACACTTGAGCTTTGGTTCCGTGCCGCTGGGCCGGATGATCACGCGGCTCTGGTCCCGTGTGAGGTAGAGGAGCCCATCCGTGGGCGGCAAGGATTCGCTGCCTTCGGCAAGATCGGTGAAAATCTCGACGGCGGAGCCTCCAAACGCTTCCGGCGGGTTGACCCGCAAGCGGTTCATCATGGCATCCAGGAGCCCCAGGTCAGCCACACGGATGCTCAACTGGTCACTCGCGTGCAGCCCGTGCACCAGGTACAGCTCATCCAGGGTGTCGAAGATCGTCTTGCCCTCGGCCTTGGCGGTTGCCGCTAATTCCGCGATCAACACGGCCGCTGAGATGCCATCCTTGTCCCGGACCAGATCCGGCGCCACACAATATCCCAGCGCTTCCTCATACCCGTAAGTGAGTCCTGGGACGCGCGAAATCCACTTGAAGCCCGTGAGTGTTTCCTCATGGGCATAGCCCGCCGCAGCCGCAATGCGTGATAACAGCCGCGAGGACACTATCGAGTTGGCGAAGACGCCTGCCCGGGGTTCTTCACCGGCGCCGGCAGCCATGCGCGCAACGATGTGTGCGCCCAGGAGTGCACCAACTTCGTCCCCGCGCAGCATCCGCCAAGCCCCGGTTGCGGGGTCAACCGCAGCAACTGCGGCCCGATCGGCGTCGGGATCGTTGGCCAGGACGATGTCGGCACCCAGGTCCGCCGCGGCCGCAAGCGCCAGGTCCAGGGCGCCTGGTTCTTCCGGGTTGGGAAATGCGACGGTGGGGAAATCGGGGTCAGGTTCGGCCTGCTCAGCGACGAGGGTGACATCCGTGAAGCCCGCCGCGTTCAGTACGGATACGGCCGTTTCGCCGCCCACACCATGCATGGGGGTGAGGACGATCTTCAGGTCCCGCGAGGGGAAGTGCTCTGCATCCACCAGACCTGCCATCGCCGCTTGGTAGTCCGTGGCAATGGAGCTGGGAAGTACTGTCCAGCCAGCCGCGGCCAGGTCGATCGACGCCAGGGTGCCCACGTCCGCAATCTTTTCCGCAATCTGAGCATCGTACGGGGCCACGATCTGTGAACCCCGGCCGCTCTCAGTCACGGCGTGCCGGCCAAGATAAACCTTGTAGCCGTTGTCCTGCGGCGGATTGTGGCTCGCGGTGACCATCACGCCGCCATCGCAATCCAGCGCCCTGACCGCATAGGCGAGCAACGGCGTCGGGAGTGCTGCTGGCATCAGGAAGGTCTCGATGCCAGCCGCAGTGAAGATCGCAGCCGTCTCTTCCGCGAAAATGACCGAGTTATACCTGGCGTCAAAGCCGACGACGGCGCGGGGCCGGGTACCCGGCGCAGCTGCAGCGACCACTTCGGTCAGGAAACCAGCCAAGCCAGCCGCTGCCCGGCGCACCACCACCCTGTTCATCCGGTTGGGACCTGGGCCGAGAGCCGCTCGGAGGCCGGCAGTGCCAAACTGCAGGGTGCCGTTAAAGCTGTCGCCCAATTCCTGGACTGCTCCCGCGTCACCGCCGCTGGCGAGGTCGGTGAGCTCAAGGAGAGCGGCCGACGTCGTGGGGTCCGGATCATGGGAAGCCCATTCACGGGCGTCGGTGAGCAGCTGGTTAAGGGCGGCATCGCTTGATGTCATAGGGACAAAACTATCCTCATTGCCCACGTCAAAGGCAACGCGGGGTCAGATATGGCCCATAAATCCAGTCGCAATGGGCCATATCTGACCCCGCGTTGCTTTAGAGGGCGAGGGATCGGACGGTGAAGTCCGTGTTCCCATCCATGCTGAACACAGAGGATCCCGTGTTGTCCCAGTCCGGGAAGAAGATGTCCGAAATGACTGCAGCCCCATCCTGGGCGAAGACCTCCACGGACGAGGAATCCAGGAGGATGCGGAGGCGGACCTTGCTGTCGCTGCCGGAGGAGGGCAGGGCAACCTCGTGGTAGGGGCTGAATTTCTCGGAGAAGTTGCTGGTCCCGGCTTTGGAACGGTCAACCCTGACGGTGCGCTTTTCCTTGTTGTAGGAGATACGCAGGCCAGCGCTGCCGTCAGCGGATCGACGAAGGAGAATTCCTGCTTCCCGAGCCGAGGCAAGGTCCATTTCGAGTTCAATGAGCTGCGTACGACGGGCGAAATCACTGCCAAGATCCTGCACGTCCGGCCCGACGGTGAGGTTTTTGCTCTTCACCTCACCTCCGGCATGTTCGAGTGCTTCCCTCGCCACGCCGGCAATGGCCGATCGCAGTTCGAACCGCTTCTGGCCCCGCACCAGGGTGAGCTCGCGGGGGATTGCCATGGATCCGCGCCAGGGCGTGGTGGGAACGTGTTGGGCGTAGTCCCAATTGCCCATCCAGCCAAGGAGCACGGGCTTGCCGCCGGGCGCTCCGGAGATCGAGTTTGCCGCATAGTAGTCGGCGCCATGGTCCAGCCACTGGGATTCCGTGAGCGGGGCATCCGCGGGCGCGGCGTTCTCGGCCGTGAAACGGGTGCCGTCAAATTCGCCGACGAAGTACTGCATGCCTGAGCCACCCGCGATGCCACCGGGGTTGATGCTCAGCAGCATGACCCACTTCTTCGCGGTGGAGTCCTCTACGTCCATCTGGATGAGTTCCGGCACCTCCCAGAGTCCGCCCTGGGCGCCGACTCCGGAGAAATCACTGAGGAAGTCCCAGTGGAGAAGGTCCGTGGATTTGAACATCTTCACTACCTGCGCGTCCGCCACGACAGTGGTCATCACCCAGTATCGGCCGGGCTCGTACCAAGTGATCTTGGGGTCGCGGAAGTTGTTGTTGGTGGGCGCCAGGTTCAGGACAGGGTTGCCCTTGTACTTCTGCCAGGTGCTGCCGTTGTCCAGGCTGAAGGCTACGGATTGCGCCTGCGCACCTTGTGGGAGCACGCCGTTCTTTCCGTAGGCACTGGTGTAGAGGGCAACCATGGGCGGGTTCTGCGCGGACCCCAGTCCGGACGCGTTGTTCTTATCCATCACGATCGAACCGGAGAAGATTTCCTCCTGCGGGCTCGCCTCCATGGCAACAGGCTGCTGTTCCCAGTGCACCAGGTCCGTGCTGGTGGAGTGGCCCCAGGACATGTTGCCCCACGAGTTCCCGCGCGGGTTGTACTGGTAGAAGGCGTGGTAGGTCCCGTCGTGGTAGACGAGGCCGTTGGGATCGTTGAGCCAGTTCTTTTCAGCCGTCAGGTGGGCTGCGGGCCGCCACGGATCCGAAACGGATGGCCGGTGGCCGCCCGGGATGGGGGCCGACGTCGGGCTTTCCGTTGCCAGGCCGGGGCTTTCCGGTGCAGGAGCAGTGCAGGCGGCAGCAGAAAAGGCGACCACGACGGCGGCACTTGCGGCCAGCAGGTTACGGCGGGACAGGCGGGGATTGGGGTAAGTCATGGGGAGAGATCCTGGGGTTGGGGAGTGGCAGGGGTGCCGGCCCTTGTGGAGCCTGCACCCCTGCCGTGGCCTAACGGCCGGGGGTGTTGCGGCCTACTTGTAGAGTCCTTCGCCGCCAACGCGGACGTTGGTGGGCAGGTAGCCGAACGGACCAAGGCCGTTCTTGCCGAAGCTGCGGTCAACCTGCGTCACGCCACCCTGGAAGTTCATCTTCACGGTGGGGGACAGGGAGCCGCCGCGGACGCCGCCCACGTTGTCGATAAACGACTGGACGAGGCCACCGGGCTGTACGTAGTGCGAGTAAGCCTGGAACTGACGACCATTCTGGCGGGGGTCCGGACCCTCCGGCGCGTTGGCCGGCATGTTCAGGTCCGTGGGGGAGCCCAGGGCCAGGCCGCTGTTGTTCACCGGCTGGAAGTCCGAGCGAACGCCGTTGCCGACGAAGCCGTAGACGCCGTCCGGGCCACGCATGCCATCGGCGTAGGTGAACTGGTGGCTGATGGTGAACAGGTAGTACTTGTTCTTGCCGTTTTCGTTCTGGATGAAGATCTGCGGACGCTCAGTTTGGTCGTTGACGCAGTTGGCGGACAGGATCGGGGGCAGGAAGCTCCACTTGGTGAGGTCCTTGTTGTCGGCCACAGCCAGGCCCACGTTGGCGGTCTGGTACCAGGCACCTGTGGTGGTGTTGACCTGGTTCAGGCTCTCGGCGTGGGGATCGCCCGCTTGGTAGCCGAGGTCTTCCTGCTTGCACTTGTAATCGCCGCGCGTGCCGCCGGTGTTGCCTTCGAAGACCATGAAGGTCTTGCCCGGGTGGGCGGGGTCCGCGAAGGTGTACGGGTCACGGAAAGCGAAGCCCGGGTTCTGGGCCTTGTTCTGGTACATCTTTCCGTCCGGCTCCAGCAGCTTGGTGTGCTCGAAGCCATCGAAGGTCACGCCGTCCTGGTTGGCGTGGATGTTGCCCAGTGCCTTCGCAATGACAGCATCCGGAGCGATGCCGCCGCCGCCTGCGTTGCGCTCAGCAACGTCGTAGAACGTGGTGGCCGTGTAGAAGACGTTGATCTTGTTGCCCTGCATGAGGCGCGTGGAGCCGGACCATTCCGTGTTGCCGATGGACGTGTTGTCCAGGAACAGGTGTCCGCCGTAGTTCCACTTGTCCTTGGCAGGATCAGCGTTGGTCTTGCGGAAGAAGTACCCGATCCGGGCGTTCCAGTGGCGCTGGTCGAAGCCGTAGCCGGCGTGCCGGTCAGCTACCAGGGAGAAGATGACGTCCCAGCCCTTGTAGCTGATCTGGTTCGCGTTCTCGTCCGTCAGGGACCAGGTGTCCCAAACCCAGACGTCGTCGTTCATGGCGGGGAAGTCCTTGGGGATTTCCGGCATGGTGACGTCGGGGCTCATGGAGTTCTGGCCCGGAGCAACGTTGGTGTTGCTCTGTGCCATGATCTGCTTGGCGTCCGCACGGGTCCATTTGGACGTGAAGTCGGCGGCGGGGTCGTACGCCTCCTGCGTGTGGACGGAGGGCAGTGGGAAGCCGGGCGTGGGTGCCGGCATGGTGCTCGACGGCGGGTCAGCCGGCAGGTTGGCCTGCGCAGCCGGCGTCACCAGCAGGATGCTTCCGGCCACGCTGGCTGCGGCTGCGAGGGCGGCTGCCTGTCGCAGACGGCGGCGCGGCCGTTGAAGGGTTGAGTGCGTGTTCATGCTTGCTCTTCTCGCGGAGTGTTGGACTTCGTGGAGTGGGGCGCATGCCCTGATCCCCCGGGAGGGGGCTCGCTACTACAGCGTCCGCTCGATCCGCTGATGGCGTCTTCGAGGGACGCCATCGTTTCGAGGTGCGGCGAACCCCTTGCAGGGTTCTCGCCGCGGCGGCTCCGGCACGTCGACTTACCGGAACGACTCCCACGCTAGACGGGCTTCGCGGGACAAATCAAAGCACGTTTCAGAGGCCAAAACGGATTGTCAGACATCTGTGTGCAAGCGCTTACATTTCTCAACGCGTGCGCGTGCCACAACTCCGCGACGGAATCAATTGTTTCGTTATAAATCAGATTTAATCTGAGAATTTGCTGTGTGTTTACTTTTGAAATGGTTCAAGTCACACAGACGATGGAGGCCTACTGGCGGTAATGGAGGGGATTGTTGGAGGTTGGCCTTCAGAGCTTCGCGATGATTTCCGCAAGCAGTTTGGAGATACGCTTGCCTGCCGCTTGGCCGGCCTCGAGGACTTCGGCGTGGCTCAGCGGAACCGGGCTGATACCCGCGGCGAGGTTGGTGACCAGCGAGATGCCGAAGACCTCCATGCCTGCATGGCGTCCGGCGATGGCTTCCAACGCCGTAGACATTCCCACGAGGTCCGCTCCGATGCGCTTGGCGTACTGGACCTCGGCCGGTGTCTCGTAGTGAGGACCGCTGAACTGGGCGTAGACACCTTCCTGCAGTGACGGATCAACTTCGCGGGCCAGTTGCCGGACACGTGAGGAGTAGAGGTCCGTGAGGTCCACGAACGTTGCGCCCTCAAGCGGGGACGTGGCGGTCAGGTTGATGTGGTCGCTGATGAGTACAGGCGTGCCCGGGGTCCAATCCTCATTAAGGCCACCGCAGCCATTGGTGAGGACCAGCGTCTTGCAACCTGCGGCTGCGGCGGTGCGAACGCCGTGGACGACGGAGCGGACACCCTTGCCTTCGTAGTAGTGCGTCCTGGCTCCGAGGACCAGGGCGCGCTTGCCTTCCTTGGTCAGGACGGAGCGAATGGTTCCCACATGGCCCACAACTGAAGGTTGGTGGAAGCCGGGAACCTCGGAGGCATTCAGCGTGGCCGTAGTTTCACCAATGAGATCCGCAGCTTCGGCCCAACCGGAACCGAGTACCAAGGCAACGTCGTGGGACTCAACGCCGGTCTCTGCGGCAATGAAGTCCGCGGCGGCCCGGGCAGCTTCGAAAGGGTCTGTGTTCATCAGCTCAGTGTTACTCACTGGTACAAGCTACCTTGCGTGTGCGGCAATTTGGTAGGGACGCCTTTTCGACACCCGTGGGTGAGGCTTGGCTGACTGGCAGCCTGCGCTGCAATGAGCGAGAATTGAGGATTGTGACCACCCAAGTTGACTTCAGTTCCCCCCGTATCGCGATTCTGGGAGGTGGTCCCGGAGGATATGAAGCCGCCATGGTGGCCGCTTCCCTTGGCGCAAAAGTCACCATCGTCGAGCGGGCAGGCCTTGGCGGCTCCGCCGTGCTGACCGACGTCGTGCCTTCCAAAACCCTTATTGCCACCGCCGACCTCATGACCCGCGTCGGTGAGGCGGACGAGTTGGGCGTCAAGTTCGACGGCGACGGCGGCGGCTCCAAGCCCCGCGCCGACCTGAAGCACATCAACAACCGCGTCCTGGAGCTGGCCCGTGGACAGTCCCACGACATCCGCGCGGGGCTGGAGCGCCTCGGCGTGGAGATCGTGA
This sequence comes from Paenarthrobacter sp. 2TAF44, assembly GCF_052114885.1. Classification (NCBI taxonomy): domain Bacteria; kingdom Bacillati; phylum Actinomycetota; class Actinomycetes; order Micrococcales; family Micrococcaceae; genus Paenarthrobacter; species Paenarthrobacter sp. 2TAF44. The sequence goes on from NZ_JBFRFP010000005.1 coordinate 225,421, forward strand.
TCGGTTCCGGCAAATTGCTGGACAACAACACGATTGAGGTCCTGACCCTTGAAGGCGTCCGCACCATCGACGCCGATGCCATCCTGCTGGCGGTGGGCGCACACCCGCGCGAGCTCCCCACTGCCAAGCCCGACGGCGAACGCATCCTCAACTGGGCCCAGATCTACAACCTGGACGAGCTGCCCGAGGAACTGATCGTGGTGGGCTCCGGTGTCACCGGCGCCGAATTCGCCTCCGCCTACAACGGCCTCGGCTCCAAGGTCACCCTGATTTCCAGCCGCGACCAGGTCCTCCCCGGTGAGGACACGGACGCCGCCAAACTGCTGGAAGGCGTCTTCGAGCGCCGCGGCGTGCGCGTGTTGTCCCGGTCGCGGGCCAACGCGGTTGAGCGGACGGACGACGGAGTGAAGGTCACCTTGGGCGATGGATCGGTGGTCACCGGCTCGCATTGCCTGGTGTGCGTTGGTTCCATCCCCAACACGGCCGGAATCGGGCTTGAGGAAGCAGGGGTGACCTTGACGGAGTCCGGGCACATCAAGGTGGATGGTGTCTCGCGCACCACTGCCCCCAACATTTACGCAGCCGGCGACTGCACGGGAGTGTTCGCGCTGGCGTCCGTGGCCGCCATGCAGGGCCGCATCGCGGTTGCACACTTCATGGGTGATGGCGTGAAGCCGCTCAAGCTCAACCAGGTGGCGTCGAACATCTTCACGTCCCCGGAAATCGCCTCCGTGGGTGTTTCCGAGGCCGATCTCGCCTCCGGCAAGTACCAGGGCGACGTCGTGATGCTCTCGCTGCTGAGCAATGCCCGCGCCAAGATGCGCAACACCAAGGATGGCTTCGTCAAGATCATCGCCCGCAAGGGATCCGGCACCGTGATTGGGGGCGTGGTGGTGGGACCGAACGCTTCCGAACTCATCTTCCCGATCTCCGTGGCCGTGACGCAGAAGCTGCACGTTGACGACGTCGCCAGTGCTTTCACGGTGTACCCGTCACTGACTGGGTCCATCTCGGAGGCAGCCCGGCGCTTGCACGTGCACATGTAGTTTTTGCTCCTGTGGCGCCCGTTTCGATGGCTTGCTGCGGATTCGATGGTTGGACGTCGAATGCGCAGCGAGCCATCGAAACGGGCGTTTCTGTTTCCTACGTTTGGAGGCTCGCGATGGCTTCGGCGAGTGGCAGGTGCAACGCAGGACCGTGGCCCGGCAGGATCACGTTGGCTTGGACGCTGCTCAAGGAGCGTGCCGCTGCGAGGGCGGTCTCCGGATTCGAGTGGTACATCCGGTGCAGCATCTGGGGCCCGGATTTTGTGCTGATCGGGTGGCCACTGGCAAATGTGTCACCTACGGCGATGGCCTGCGCCCCGGGGATCAGTAGAGCAACATTGCCTGGGGTGTGACCGGGCAAGAGGATGGCTTCCGGCTGGCCGGGCAGGCTCCGGAGCCTGTTCTCGTCCCACGGCTCGGCGCGGATTGCGGGCTCCGCCTGGAGGGCTTTCGCTTTGATGACATGGAGCAACCAGCGGAAAACACGTGGCCGCCACGCCCGGATAATCACCTGGCCGAACGTGACCTGGTGCTTCTCCTTGCCCTGAACGTGGGCAAGTTCCTCCGGGGAACACAGGATGGGCGTGCCGAACGTCCGCGAGAAGTACGCCGCGGAGCCCGTGTGGTCCACATGGCCATGGGTGATGAGCATGGCTTTGGTATTGGCGGGATCCAGCCCCAGTTGGCGGATGGACTCGAGGACCAGGTCCCGGTCGGCAGGATATCCGCCGTCGATCAGCAGGAAGGCAGGCCTGTCCGCGGAGGCCGGGGCATCCCGGAGAATGACCCAGTTGGACGCAGGACCCTCGACGAAGAAGACCCCTGGCGCCTGCTCAGATACGTTCACCCGAGAAGTCTAAGCGGGGACACCTATGCAGCAGCCGCTTGGAAGTGCTTCTCGATGAGCCCCTTGATGTCCTCGTGGCATCCGCCGCACCCTGTTCCGGCGCGGGTGGCCTTGGAGACCTCGCCAACAGTGCTGCAACCATCCAGAACGGAATCCTCAATGCTTGCCGCGCTGACGCCTGCACAGCGGCACACTGTGCGCTGGGGATCGTTGCTGGTAGCGCCGGAATCCAACTGGTCCGGGCCGTCCAGGCGAAGCAGCAGGGAACGGTCCGCTGGCAGCTCTGAGGAACGTTCGAAAAGGACCACCAGTTCAGCCGCAGTCCGGGGCATGCCCACGGCCACCAAACCCTCCAGCACTCCGCCGCGCGTTGTCATCTTGACGTAGCGGCCGTGCTCGGGATCGGCCCACTGGGAGATCTGGCGGCGTGCCCGGCCAGCAGTGGCCCCGGCTTCCAGAAGCTCTTCGTCCCATGGATCGGCTTGGTTGTCGCCGGCAACGGCAAGGTTGATGCCCCGTGCTTTTAGAACCACGACGCCGGGCTTTTCCGTGGCCAGGGCTTCCAGCGCATCCGCGGCTTCCTGGCCGTCTTGTGCCAGGACCACGAGATATTCAGCCAGCCATTCAGCCTGACGCCAGCCGGGGCCTACCAAACCGGAGGGGCCTGTGGCGGTCCGGCAATCGAGGCAGGAAGCGTCAGGGCAGCGGACCTCGGCACAATCGCCGATCGCGAACATGTGTGGCTCGTGGTAGGTCCGGAGATGGTGGTCCACCAGAATTCCGACCGCAACAGGAAGGCCACAACCCTCGGCCAGTTCGATCCTCGGGCGGACGCCGCAGGAGAGGACCAGCAGGTCGCCGTCGATCGCCGATCCGTCCTCCAGCAGGAGAGCCGAGAAAGATCCGCCGGGTCCAGCGGTTTCCACACCTGTAGACCTCGCGTTGCCGGCCATCCGAACGCCGCCGGCGCGGAGGCTGCTGGTGAGGACGGATCCGCTGCCGCGGTCAATGCTCCGCCCCAAGGGGAAGGGCCCGTTGTGGACCACCGTTGCCTGCGCGCCTTCCTCCGCGGCGGCGAGGGCAGTTTCCAGGCCAAGCACGCCACCGCCCAGGACCACCACGCGTTTGCCGCCAGCGACAGCTTCACGGAGTACCGCAGCATCACGAAGATCGCGCAGGGCAGTGACACCCGCCGGAAGAACGGGTCCCGCCGGATCAGGGTTCAAACCGGTGAGGTTGGGAATGACCGGCCGGGAACCGGTGGCAAACACCAGGCGGTCGTAGTGTTCGTTGGTGCCGTCGGAGAGAATCACGTGCTGGCGTGCGCGGTCAATCCTCTTGACCTTGACGCCCAACCGCACGTCGACGCCGTCGGCCTCCAGTTCAGCAGCATCAGCCATGGCCAGGGCCTCAGGAGTGGTCCGTCCGACGCCGAGTTCGGCCACCATGACGCGGTTGTATGCGGCCTCAGCTTCCTGGCCGACCACCAGCAGTTGCACGAGTCCTGTGCGGACCGCGGGAAGCAGCTCGTCCACCAGTCGCGCAGCAACCGGGCCGAATCCAACAACAACAATGCGCTCGCTCATGATGCCTCCTTGGCGTGCAAGGGCAGCCCGGATCCGGCAGGCACAGCGACTGGAGCCGCTGAAACTGTGGTGGACGCTGCCCGCCGGACCCATACCCGGCTGGTCTTGAATTCCGGCATGCCGGAGATGGGATCGGTGACCGCCTCCGTGAGGCGGTTGGCGTTTTCCTGGCCCGGGAAGTGGAACGGGAGGAAGACAGTGTCAGGGCGGACCGAGTTGCTGAGTTCCGCCCGGCAGAGGACCTCACCGCGCTGATTGGTCACGGTGGCGTAATCGCCGTCGGCAATGCCACGCGCTGCGGCCGTGCCAGGGTGGATCAGGAGCTTAGCCTGAGGTTGGGACGCCAGCAGCTCGCTCACGCGGCGGGTCTGGGCGCCGGACTGGTAGTGCTCAAGGAGGCGGCCAGTGGCGAGGGCCAGGGAGTCGTCCGCAAACGAACGTACAGCCCGCTTGGAAGGGGAAACCGGAACCATTACGGCCCGGCCATCAGCATGCGCGAACCCATCAGTGAAGAGGCGCGGCGTTCCCTGGCTGCCCACTGGATAGGGCCAGTAGGCAGCTTCGCCACGATCCAACATGGCGTAGTCGATGCCGGAGTAGTCAGCCAGTCCACCGGCGGAGGCAAGCCTGAGTTCTTCAAACACTGTCTCGGGGTCATCGCTGAACGTGGAGGGAGCCTCGAGCATTTCCGCGAGCCGTGCCATCAGCCACAATTCGCTGCGGACGCCCGGGGGAGGAGTGATTGCCTTGCGACGCCGGATGACGCGTCCTTCAAGGTTGGTCAGCGTCCCTTCTTCCTCGGCCCACTGCGTCACGGGCAGGACCAGATCGGCCTCGGCTGCGGTCTCGGACATGAAGAAGTCGCAGACCACCAGGAAGTCCAGGCTGCGGAGTCCTTTGGTTACCGCGTTGGTGTCCGGCGCCGAAACCACCACGTTGGCGCCGTGCACGAAGAGGCAACGGACGCCGTCGGGCTTTCCGAGTGACTTGAGGAGTTCGACGGCGGGAAGGCCGGCTCCGGGGATCAGCGACTCGTCCACGCCCCAGACCTTGGCGACGTGGGCGCGCGCGGCGGGATCGGTAATTTTGCGGTAGCCGGGGAGCTGGTCGGCCTTCTGGCCGTGCTCACGGCCGCCCTGGCCATTGCCTTGGCCGGTGAGTGTGCCGTAGCCGCTGCGGGCCGAGCCGGGCAGGCCCAGGAGGAGGCTGAGGTTGATGGCAGCGGTTGCGGTGTCCGTCCCATCGACGTGCTGTTCCACGCCGCGGCCGCTGAGGATGTAGCTGCCGCCGTTGCGGGCGCCTTGTGCCAGACGCCGGGCGGTCTCACGGATGAGGGTGGCCGGGACACCGGTGATGGACTGGACGCGCTCGGGCCAGAAGGCGTTGAGGCTGCGAACCACGGAAGCATAGCCCTTGGTGTTTGCCTCGATGTAGCTGGTGTCGGCCAGGCCTTCGTGGACCACAACGTGGCTGATGCCCAAAAGGAGGGCCAAGTCTGTGCCGGGCGTTGGCTGCAAATGGAAGCCGCCGCCGTCGCCCGTGAAAGCCGCCGTGGCCGAACGCCGGGGGTCCACCACGATCAGCCCGCCGGCGTCGCGCGCGCCCTGAAGGTGCTGGACGAACGGAGGCATGGTCTCGGCGACGTTCGAGCCGAGCATGAGGATCACGGAAGCGGAGTCCAGGTCAGTGACGGGGAAGGGGAGGCCGCGGTCCACGCCGAAGGCGCGGTTGCCTGCCGCTGCCGCCGAGGACATGCAGAAGCGGCCGTTGTAATCGATGCGTGAGGTGCGTAATGCCAGCCGGGCGAACTTGCCCAGCATGTATGCCTTCTCGTTGGTGAGGCCGCCACCGCCGAAAACTCCGACGGCGTCGTTTCCGTACTGCTTCTGGGTGTCCTTCACAGCGGCGGTGATCAGCATGAGCGCCTGGTCCCAGGAGATTGGCTGGTGGACGCCGTCGGATCCTTTGAGCATAGGTTCGGTGACGCGGCCGTTGTGACGCAACAACGACGCCGATGTCCAGCCTTTGCGGCACAGCCCGCCCCGGTTGGTGGGGAAGTCGCGCCCTGAAACTTCCAAGGGCACGGCAACTTCACCGGGTATTGCAGGTGTGGCAGGGCTTGCCGGTGCTGCGTCGGACGAGGGCGCGGGCGCTGCCCCGGCGGCCGAGGCAGCCGGGGTCAGCGTCATGGCGCACTGGAGCGCGCAGTAGGGGCAGTGGGTATCGGCGCCGTTGGGCATCTAGATGTGTCCGATCGTGTTGCGCTTCTGGGCGGGGCGGATGTAGCAGACCCAGCAGACGGCGAGCATCAGGACGTAGGCTCCAACAAATCCGTAGAACGCCGGGGTGTAGGAGCCGCTTGATGAGCTCGACGCGTTCAGCACCTGAGGGATCACGAATCCGCCGTAGGCACCGATCGCCGAGATCAGGCCCAGTGAGGAGGATGCCAACCGTGCCGTTGAGGCGCTGGGGGCGCCTGAGCGGGCCGCCCGGCTGGAGGTCGCGAAGATCACCGGGATCATTCGGTAGGTAGCGCCGTTACCGAAGCCGCTCGCCACGAAGAGCACCAGGAACAAGGTCAGGAACAACCAGAAGTTCTTCAGTGGCAGGGTCCAGATCATGGTCAGGGTGATGACAGCCATGGAGGCGAACGAAACGATGGTCATCCGGGCGCCGCCCATGCGGTCTGCCATGCGGCCACCGTAAGGACGGGCCAGCGAACCGACCAGCGGGCCGAGGAATGCCAGGGAGAGGGCCACTGCACCGAGGTGGATGGAGGAGAAATCGGGGAAGTAATCCTTGATCAGCTTCGGGAAGACGCCGGCGAAGCCGATGAAGGAGCCGAATGTTCCGATGTAAAGGAAGGCCATGATCCACAGGTGCGGTTCTTTGAGGGCCGCTACGGATCCGGCCACATCACCCTTGGCGCTGGTGAGGTTGTTCATGTACTTCCAGGCACCGAATGCCGCGATCAGGATCAGCGGGATCCAGATGATGCCGGCCATCGGCAGGTTCACGGTTCCAGCTGCGAGCAGGGTGATGGCGATGGGAACCACAAGCTGCGCGACGGCGGCACCAAGGTTTCCGCCCGCGGCGTTCAGGCCCAGGGCCCAGCCCTTTTCGCGTGCCGGGTAGAAGAAGGTGATGTTGGCCATCGAGCTGGCGAAGTTACCTCCGCCGAAGCCGGCGAGGGCTGCTACCAGGAGCATGACACCGAACGGCGTTTCCGGAGTGGAAACACAGATCGCCAGGCCACTGGCGGGAATCAGGAGGAGCAGTGCCGAGACGATGGTCCAGTTGCGGCCACCGAACTTCGGCACCATGAAGGTGTAGGGGATTCGCAGCGTGGCGCCTACGAGGCTGGGGATGGAGATGAGCCAGAAGATCTGGTTGGTATCGAACTTGAAACCTGCTGCGGGGAGCTGGACGACAACGATCGACCAGAGCTGCCATACGACAAAGCCGAGGAATTCGGCGAAGATCGACCAGTACAAATTGCGCTTGGCGATGGACCGGCCTTCGGCTTCCCACTGGCCCTTGTCCTCGGCATCCCAGTTGGCGATCCAGCGGCCGGGGCGGTGTTCAAGGGTGGGAACGGCGGTAGCAGTGGACTGGGTGGGGGCCAGTTCTTCTGCAGTGCGGTCAACAGTCACGGAGTGCCTCCTTCGGGGGACGTTGTTCTTCCAAGGTAGGTTTCACGCGTTTCGCGGACCGTCGCCCTTTGTAAACGTGCTGTGACATTTCCCTATCGGCGGGGTCACCAGCGCGTGAGGGAATGGTGAGGTATTGTGGCCCGGACCACAGAATGAGACTTTTCCATCGGTCCGCATAGTGGACTTAGTTGTCCAGTCAATGGACTGCGGGAACTATTATTGAACTCTCGAATAATCCTTCGCCGGGCGGGCTCGCCAGGGGCATCGGCCGGTGTGAACGAAAGCTGCTACTACATGTCTTCCACAGCACCATCCAAGGAAGGTGAGTTCACTAAGCCAGTGAACTCACGGGGCAAAGTGATCTTCGCCAGCCTGATCGGCACGACGATCGAGTTCTACGACTTCTACGCCTATGCCACCGCGTCAGTGCTCGTCTTCCCCAAGCTCTTCTTCCCCGACGCCACTGACATCAATGCGCTGCTCAGTGCGTTTGCCATCTTCGGTGTTGCCTTCTTCGCGCGTCCCATCGGCGCAGTTGTCTTCGGCCACTTTGGTGACAAGATCGGCCGCAAGGGCACCCTGGTTGCCTCGCTGTTGACCATGGGTATCGCAACCTTCCTGATCGGCCTCCTGCCTACGGCCTCCATGGCGGGGTGGGCGATCCTGGCCCCGATCATGCTGGTTGTCCTGCGCTTCTTCCAAGGCCTGGCCTTGGGTGGCGAATGGTCCGGCGCAGCCTTGCTGGCTACCGAGAATGCACCTGAAGGCAAGCGCGCCATCTATGGAACTTTCCCGCAACTGGGTGCCCCTATTGGCTTCATCATCGCCAACGTGATCTTCATCTGGATGAACGTTGCCCTGACGGCCGAAGAGTTCCTCGCGTGGGGTTGGCGCGTTCCGTTCATCCTCAGCGCTGTCTTGGTCATCGTGGGTCTTTACGTCCGCCTGAAGCTGGTGGAGAGCGTGTCCTTCACCAAGGTGATCGAACAGGAAAAGGTCCAGAAGCTGCCCCTCGCCGCAACCTTCAAGAGCCACTGGCGCCCGGTTCTGGCCGGCACCTTCATCATGTTTGCTACCTACGTGCTCTTCTACATCATGACCACGTTCACGCTGTCCTACGGCACCAAGCCCACCCTTGCCGGTGCCCAGGCAGCGGCGGACAAGGCAGGCAAGCCGATGACGGCGGACCAGATTGCGGCGTTTGTTCCCGGACTGGGCATCACCCGGTCCGACTTCCTCTGGATGCTGATCATCGGCGTCGTCTTCTTCGGTATCTTCACCGTGGTCTCCGGACCTTTGGCCGAGAAGTGGGGCCGCCGCAAGTTCCTGCTGGGCGTCACCGTCGGCATCTTCGCGTTCGGTGCGCTGTGGTTCACCATGTTTGGTCCCAGCCAGGCAGCGGCAATGGTTGGCCTCATTGTGGGCTTCACCCTCATGGGCCTCACCTTCGGTCCCATGGCGGCCATCCTGCCTGAGCTGTTCCCGGCCAACGTCCGTTACACCGGCTCTGCGGTGGCGTACAACCTGTCTTCCATGATCGGAGCGGCCCCGGCATCGTTCGTCGCCATCGCTCTCTGGCAGGCAGCGAACGGCAGCACGTGGCTGGTTGGCGTTTACATGGCGATCGCTGCGGTGATCACGTTCGTGGCGCTCTGGCTCACGCGCGAGACCAAAGACATGGACTACGAGAACAACGTCGCCTGACCTTCGGGACTTAACGACGTCGGCCCCGCACCTTCCAGTGCGGGGC